>CAZZXJ010000421.1:0-6060 GCA_964657905.1 uncultured Stigonema sp. | reverse complement strand
GCCAGCGCTGTGCGGAGGTTCCCTCCGTTGAGGCGACTGGCGTCGCGTCTCTACAAGCGCCTAAAACTCCCACCGTTCAGTTAAGGCTGAACGGTATTGGTCTTTATCCTAATCTAACTGCCAAAGCTTCATAATACATCTGCAAATGCTGGACGTAGGCGTCGATAACACCACAGTCCCCCACAAAACACCACAACTGCAATCATTGAAGAAACTCCCCACTCGCCCCAGTGCTTGACCTCTCCCACTAAAACTAGGTCACGATAAACTTCTGCAATAGCTGCCATTGGATTCAACCAAAACACCCAATCTCGCCATTGCTGTGGAATCACCTTAGCCGGATAAACAAGCGGCGTTAAATAAAACCAAAGATTTAATATGACCCCTAAACTCTGAGGAATATCCCGTAAAAACACCGTTAATCCCGCTGCCAAATAACCTAACCCAGCCGTAAATAACAATTGCGGTAGCCAGACCAAAGGTAACAGCGCCAAAGTTGTATGTAAAGTATGAGAAATTACCGCCACAAAAAAAATCAACGCCATTAAACCAAAAGAACTCTCAATAAAGGCTGATAAAATTGGGATCAGCGGTAACAAGGCTAAGGGAAATACAACTTTCTTAACTAAATTTGGCTGTCCTACCACCGAACCAGCAGACTGAGTCAGCCCACTCGTAAAGGCAATCCAAGGAAGCAACCCTGCAAATAGCCACAGCCCAAACGTCAAATTTTCATTCCCAGGCAAGCCATTGAGACTCAGCTTGACCTTCAGTACTATCGAAAACACATAAGTATAAATCAGTAACTGCGACAACTGATTCACCAAAGGCCACAAATTGCCTAAAACAGAACCCTTGTACCGCGCCTCTAAATCCCGTCGCACCAAAATCCTCAGCAAATCAAACTTTGCCCACCATCGTTCATGAATCGGCAGGATACGCCTCAGCCTCTCTGCCTTACGGGCAAATCCTCGCATTGTTTGTAACAATTTCTGTTTCCTCACTACCTACACACGCAATTTTTCGATAAAGTTGCTTGTTTTCTATGTTTGGGTGGTCTTTTAAGTCGCCATCAACCCATTTACTACTACCAGTAACATTACTTACATCTTGCACCTTGGTGAAAAACCGGGTTTCTTGAGAATAGCTAATGGTTAAACCCTTTATTTTTGGTTGAGAAACCCGGTTTTTTTGGTTTTGTTGAGAATCGTGCAAGATATGAGATTAGTTATAAATCCACCAAATAAGTCATCTGTTGCTACTACTTCCATGCCGAGACAAAGTCAATTATCGACGACCTGTGAACCGATTAATCTGGCTGCGCCTGTTACTAATACTCTCATTTCTTTTGCCCTCACACCTGGAATTGTACGTCCAAAAAAGTATACATTTAATTTCCAAAAAAATGTTTCATGTCTCTAATTGACAACATTAATTTTCTTCAGAATAAAAATAAATTCAAAATCATTTCTCTGAAATAGTTCAAGCCCAAAGGGAAAACAAAGAATTTCTTTGCAATATAAAATGAGTTGCCAAAAAGCCGTGTCAGTCCAAACATGAAAATGGATGCTATAGTTAACATTAATTAAATCTTGAGCATGCGCAGCTACCTCATCTTCAGGAATTTTATTTACCAACCGACCATATTCCTCAAAATGAGAGTACATTGACCACTGGGGTCCTTCTTTATAATCCCGGATTAAGTGTTCCAGTGAAGTTACAGGACGGTTTCGATCAAAGATACATCTTTTGTCAGGTACAGCCATATACAGGATACCATCCTGTTTAAGAACTCTCAGGTGATTCTCAATTGTGCCAATTGGATTTTCACAATGTTCAATCATGTGATTAGCAATCACAAAATCGACTGAACTGTCAGGTATGGATTGCAAAATTTCACCATCATCTATGATGTCTGGTTCTACTAATTTATAGTTTGAGAGTTCTGGATATAACTTTCTCAACTTATCTACAGGCATTCGATCTACGTAGCGAACTCTAGCATGAGAAGGAATCTCAAGTGGCTCATGAAGTGCACCGATTTCAATTCCACTTCCTTTAAGATATCGCTCAGCTATGTTTTTACGTAATACACAAAAATTAGGCGAAGACCCGAATCCTAGTTTATCTCTCACAATTATCGGTAGCCGTTGTATTTTTTTTATGCTTTTCTTTAACACCCTAATCTTCTTTAACTCCTAGGAAATTTATCCGGATAAATTATACAAGTATCTTACCAAAACAGGGGATAGGGTGTGGGGTGTGGGGTGTGGGGTGTAGTGAAAAAATTGTTAAGTCCTAAGTGATCTGCTCTCGATTTAAAAACCAACGCCTCTAAGTTGCTCACCCTCAATCAACCATCTTTAACCTTTACATACAGGAATCTCTAGACAATCAAAAGTTCCCCCGGATCAACGAGGTCATTTTCTCATGTCTGGTGGCAGATTATCTGGAGCAATTCCTTGAGAGCGCAAATACTCCGCCAGTCGCGTCGCTCGGCACCTTTTCAGCTTTGATTTGCTAAGTCAAACTATCTGGATCAATTCCTAACAATCGCAACTGCTCCGCCAATTGTGCCACCCTGTGCCGTTCCTGTTCCAAGGACAATTCCACCTCAGTTACCCTCTGCTGGGACGCTTGAGCTTGCTGCTGTGCTATAATAGCCGCCTCCTCTGGTGTTGGTACTAAATTCCCATCAGCTGTAAAGTAGCGCAATTTACCAGCTTCCACCCCTAAATACAGAGCCAGCACCTGACTCCATCGCCAACCATGCACATTTGGTGCAATTTCCTGATAAATATTTCCGACAAATTCAAACCCGACAAATTCTAAATTCTCTGGCGAAAACCAAAAATACTCTGGGGTGTGGAATCGATTTTGATATAAGTTTTTCTTTAAGTTCCGGTCGATGTCAGCCGTACTCTCAGAAAGCAATTCAATAATCAAGTCTGGATAGCGACCATCTTCCTCCCATACTACCCAGGAACTACGGGGTCGTTTTTGGGTGTCCTTCACTAAGAAAAAGTCTGGTCCTCGGAAATCTCGATTTCGCAGTTGCTGGCGACTAAAATAAATCGTCAGATTCGCACCAATAAAGAAATCATCTCGCTCCCACCACAGCCACTCCAAACAAGTCACTAGCAGCAGTAGCTGCATATAATGTAACGAAGTTTCCATTTCTGGCTCATCACTTAACAACAGAGTTGCATCTGGCATCTGTTGTTCTAGCTGTTGCGCTGTGACAAACATCTGCATGTACCTGCTTACTTGTTTATTTAATTTTACTCAGGAGTCAGAAGTCAGCAGTCAGGAGTCAGGAGTAACATCTCCCCCAACTCCCCTGACTTCCTCCTACTCCGGTACAGGCGGGGTTCCCCCTACCCACTCCCCCTGAGTCCCGGATTCGGCTACACTGAGTCTTGGTTTACCGGATTGTTAGTTGGCATGGAAATCGGACAAAAAGTTAAAGTTTATCGTTTGCGCGATCGCGTTTCTCCTCCTATTGTCAAAAGGCTAGGACAAGTCGGCACCATTGAGGGCTACAAAATGACCGATGCTAGCGGTGTTGGCATAGTGGTTAAATTTGAGGATAATTTTGCCACTTGGTTTTTTGAAGATGAACTCAAACTTGTACAGTAGGGATTCTTCAAGGGCACGCCCCCACACAAGAGCAGCTCATAACTAGGGAGGAAGCTACTATAACAAGCTGAGTGCTAAGTTGGAGTTGAAAAATCGGCGATAAAAATAGGAATCAATTCATGGCCCTGATATTGACATTTTTGGGCAAAGGCGGCACTGAGCGGACAAAAATTGCGATCGCCGCCGCCAAACTCCTGGCAAGTCAAGGAAAGCGCGTACTCCTAGCAGGACTGGCAGAACCAGCATTGCCAATCCTGTTGGGTGTGAATGTTGGTCCTGACCCCCAAGAAATCGCTGCCAATTTGCACGTCATGCAGTTCCACACCTCTGTACTGCTAGAACGCAGTTGGGAAGAAGTGAAAAAACTAGAGGCGCAATACCTCCGCACACCTTTTCTTAAAGAAGTTTACAGTCAAGAACTAGCAGTCTTGCCAGGGATGGATAGTGCCCTTGCTCTAAATGCCATCCGCGAGTACGATGGCACCGGCAAGTACGACGCAATTGTCTACGATGGTGCAGGCGACTCTTCCACCTTACGAATGTTAGGGACGCCAGAGTCTCTCAGTTGGTATGTACGACGTTTTCGGCAATTATTTGTCAATTCCGATCTGGGAAAGACAATTTTAGAATCTCCCCTAATTCAACCGCTGATTAGCAGCTTTTTCAATATTAATTGGACGGCTGATAACCTCGCCCAACCTACCAACCAAGTCAATAATATATTGGACAAGGGGAAAGCAGCCCTTGCAGATCCGACGCACATTGCGGCTTTCTTAGTGACTACCGATGACCCCATTGAGGTCGCTACTGCCCATTATATTTGGGGTAGCTCTCAACAAGTGGGTCTAATTATTGGTGGCGTTATCCTTGTTTCTTCTGACACAACCGTCAACATTTCCGAAAAATTTACTCCCCTACCAGTGAGTATTGTTCCCCATGCAAGTCCCGGTGAGTGGCAACCATTGATGGACGCTCTACCTAACTTTGTGGATCAAGCAGTACAGGCTCCCAAGCCCATGGAAATCGACATCCCATCTCGTCAAGTACGCTTATTCTTGCCTGGATTTGACAAAAAACAGGTCAAACTCACCCAATATGGTCCGGAAGTCACTGTTGAAGCAGGAGATCAGCGACGGAATATAGCCCTACCTCCTGCCTTCAGTGGCAGATCAGTTACTGGAGCGAAGTTTCAGAATAATTATTTGATAATTTCTTTTTAGGTCATGGCTAATGGCTAATGGCTAATAGAGCTATTAGCAGTTAGCAATTAGCAGTTAACAAGTACACCTTATGTCTGAATCAACCCCAAATCCAAATTCTCCCTCAGCGCCAGACACAGGAGCGCCACAAGAGGAAATAATAGCTGTTGCTAATCGTAGCGCTAAAACCAGGCAACTACTAGGCATGAAAGATGCCGCACCAGGGGAAACCTCTATTTGGAAAATCCGCCTGCAACTGATGAAGCCCATTACCTGGATTCCCCTAATTTGGGGTGTAGTTTGCGGTGCGGCTTCCTCTGGTGAGTATACCTGGACACTGGAAAATGTGTTGAAGGCAGCAACGTGTATGTTGCTGTCGGGACCATTGTTGGCGGGTTACACCCAAATCACGAACGAATACTTTGATCGTGAAGTTGACGCTATCAATGAACCGTACCGCCCAATTCCCTCTGGAGCAATTACCTTACCACAGGTAATTACACAGATGGTAGTATTACTTATTACAGGCATTGCCTTGGCATTTGCTCTGGATGTTTGGGCAGGTCACGATTTCCCCACTGTCACGGCGCTCGCCGTACTGGGTTCCTTCATAGCATACATCTACTCTGCTCCACCCCTGAGACTCAAGCAAAACGGTTGGTTAAGCAGCTATGCTCTAGGTGCTAGCTACATCGCTTTACCTTGGTGTGCCGGTCATGCTACGTTTGGTGAACTTAACGGGAAGATTGTCATTCTGACTCTGGTTTATAGTTTGGCTGGTTTGGGCATTGCCATTGTCAATGACTTCAAGAGTGTAGAAGGCGATCGCCAGTTCGGATTAAAGTCACTACCGGTCATGTTTGGTGTAACCACAGCAGCATGGATTTGCGTAGTGATGATTGATGTATTTCAAGCAGCAATCGGAGTTTATCTGATCAGTATCCATGAGAATTTGTATGCTGCCATTCTGCTACTGCTCATCATCCCGCAAATCACCTTCCAGGATATGTATTTCCTGCGTGACCCCCTTAAGAATGATGTAAAATACCAAGCAAGCGCTCAACCGTTCCTCGTCCTGGGAATGCTTGTTGCTGGTTTAGCAATTGGTCATGCTGGTGTTTAACTTATACCTCCAGAGTCAGACGTTAGGGGTGAGGAGTGCGAATAAATTATGAATTATGAATTATGAATGATAAAAAATTTTCCTAATTCATAATTCATA
>CAZZXJ010000420.1:0-6077 GCA_964657905.1 uncultured Stigonema sp. | reverse complement strand
GTCATTGGTCATTGGTGAGCCAGCGCGGTCATGTTCGTTACCCCCATGAGCGACTGGCGTAAGCGTTGCGATCTTCGACGTAAGCGTTGCGGTAGCGTTAGCGAAGCGTTAGCGAGGAACGAGCGTCGGCACGAGCGTCAGGAGCGTCACCCGAAGGGTCATTGGTCATTGGTCATTAGCTTGGGACAAATGACAAAGGACAAATAACTAATCGCTCTTTTCCAGCGTATCGCGCTCTTTGAGCAAATCCACACTGCGAGATGTGCCCAATCTGGTTGCACCCGCTAAGATTAAGTCTAGGGCTTGGTGTATGTTACGAATACCCCCTGAGGCTTTAATTCCTATCCTCTCCCGTGCAACTTCCTTCAAAAGGCGTACATCCTCAACTGTTGCACCGCCATTCCAACCTGTACTGGTTTTGAGAAATGCTGCCCCTGCATCCATAAATATTTCCGCAGCTTGTCTTTTCTCAGCATCCGTCAGCAAGTTTGTTTCCAAAATGACCTTCACCGTTTGCCCAGTTTCTTCGCAAATTTCGGCGATTTCCTGATGCATTGCCTCCGTTTTGCCAGATTTCAACCAGCCTAAGTTGATGACTACGTCCAACTCAGTGGCACCATTTTCCACTGCTTCTTGAGCTTCGTACAGCTTTGTTGCCGAAGTCGTCGCCCCACTGGGAAAGCCAATTACAGTGCAAACTTTGGGCTTTCTGCCCCGGAGGAGTTCTGCTGCTTGCTTGACATATGTTGGGTACACACAAACCGCCGCAAAGTTAAATCTGTCTGCTTCTTCGCACCATCGCTCCACCTGCTCTGAAGTAGCCGTTGGGATCAGCAGGGTGTGATCGATAAATGGAGCAATGTCGATGTCCGGATAGTCTGCTGCCATCGTCTCTTCTACCAGTGATTGATTATTAAACTTTATAAAAATTTAAGACTCTTTTGATAAGTTAATCCACAATTCTTATAATTTTTACCTAAACTTCAACTGCTTGCTTGGTTTTAAGAGTAACAGCATTATATTGCTTAATTACTATAAGTATTTTATTTGCTCTCAGACAGTTACTATGCTTGAAAACTGCCAAGCGTTTTGATCGTCAGTGGCTAAAAAGTCAAGAATAGTTTGAGCTAACGCCTTTGATGCTAAGTAAGGCACACCATTACCAATTGTTTTAAACATATTCGTGAGTGACATATTCTCTGGAAGCACAAAGTTACCAGGCAAAGATTGTATTGCTAAAGCTTCAGCCACTGAAATTCGTCGAATTTTATAAGGATGTAAATGTACTTCATTGTTACCATAGCAAGCTGTGGGAGAATAACGCCATCGGTGAAGACGTTTGTAAGACTTCTTGGAATCGTCTCCTTCATCGACAGACGCAAATCTTTTAATACCTGCCCTTGGTTGAAAACAGTGTTCAGCATTGGGATGGTTTAGCACATTATTTTTCCTAAACCAGTATTCAACTGTTAGTTCTTGAGGAATACTATCAGGACAAGGCAGAATAGAATCTTCTTTAAATCGTCCACATTTACTCCAAGCATAAGAAAAGACTTTATCTTTAGGATATAAAATATTCTTTTCCCAAGTAAAAACACCTTCAGGAATTAAATTGTCCTGAGCAAGTTTTATTCCCATATCCTTGATTACCTGATTTCGGAAACCAATGAGAATAATTCTGTTTCTATCCTGGGGTACACCGTATTCAATAGCATTAATTAAGCGCTCTGTTAATACATAACCTGCTTGGTTTAGTTGGTGTTTAAGTGCTTCAAAAAATAAACGGTGTTTTTTCGTCTTCCATAAACCCTTGACGTTCTCAAATAAAAAGAAATCTGGTAGAGTACGGCGAATTAATTCAACGTAGGCAGCAGAAAGCTTGCCATTGTCTCCTAAGTGTCCTTTGTTTTTACCGCCAATAGAAAAGTCAGGACAGGGAGGACCACCAATAAATCCCACAATATCAGTAGACTTGCGGCAGTCTTTTACTAACTCCGATAGGCGTAATAATTGCACTTCTGCGGTTAGTTTTGTTACGTCTGCTTCTTCCCCGTGGTGATATCCGTATTCTGGCAATGGTAGGTTGAGAGCAGCGCGTGAATAGCAGTATGCTGCCATGAATGGGGAAAAAATTTCATTGACATAAACAATCTTAAAACCGCTGGTTTCAAAACCTAAATCAAGAAAACCTGAACCAGCAAAAAAGGAGAAAATACTAGGGTAAGCGCTAGTCATTAGAACTAATTTATAATGTAAATCTTAAAATATGTAGGGTGCGTTAACCCAGTGTAACGCACCATTGTTAGGCGGTGCTGAGGAGCGCAAAAACTTAAGTAATTAGTAAAAATTATTAAATCACATGGCTATTACGTACCCTACCGTCATTTAATTTTTACTGCTTACTAGTTCATCAAATAATGTATTATATAATACATCATAACTTTACTAGTTGCTGCTCCATGCCCAAAGACGATAAATCGGAAATATCCAGAGATCGCGCCGCTGATATCGTCGGTTATGACGACTTTCTCCGTGACCTGAAGACAAGGATTTCTAGTGCTCAAGTAAGGGCGGCTGTTGCTGTCAATAAAGAGCTAGTATTACTCTACTGGCAAATCGGGCAAGACATTCTCCATCGACAACAACAGCAAGGGTGGGGAGCAAAAGTAATTAATCGCCTTACAGCTGATTTGCAGCAAGCTTTTCCACAGATGAAAGGCTTCTCGCCTCGCAACCTCAAGTATATGCGAGCATTTGCCGAAGCTTACCCAGATGAGCAATTTGTGCAACAGGTTGTTGCACAAATTCCTTGGGGTCACAATGTTCGTATATTGGATGCTGTTAAAGACTTGGCTGAACGCGAATGGTACATCCGCCAAACCATTCAACATGGCTGGAGTCGCAATGTTTTAGTCCATCAAATTGAAAGCCAACTATACCACCGTCAAGGTAAAGCAATCACCAACTTTGAGCGCACTCTCCCCAAACCGCAATCAGAACTGGCGCAGCAGTTGTTGAAAGACCCCTACTCGTTTGATTTTCTGAACTTGGGAGAGGAGGCTGTTGAACGTGATTTGGAACAGGCTTTAATCAACCGCATCCGTTACATCCCTTGCCAGTCTTGGTGCAATATCAAACCGCCTTCTGAACGCCAATAAGTTCACCCTCAGATGATTCGGGCAACAAACGCTTCACGCCTTGCTTAACAAAGCCTTGCAATAAACCAATCTGTTGGTTCTTCTGAAAACATGAAAGCAAAGTTTGTCCTAACTTGTCGAGATTCAATCCAGTTTCAGAATTGATAGCTATTTCCTGCTGTTGGAAATATTCTACTAACGACAGACCTGCTATGCGAGTCAGATAGGCTGCACTAACTCCCTGCACCGCGCCACCAGCAACAAAGGTGACAGCATTACTCTTAAGCACAGTACCGATCGCCTGGGAAGACAGTTCCACTAAACCCAGTTTCAGCATCAAACTTCCCATGGTCGCAGCTACGGTTTGCGCCTGTTCCAGGGAAATTTTTTGCTGATAGATCCCACCCAAATCCATGATCATTTGGGCATTTATCGCTGCTGTTGCCAAGATATCAAGTACTGGTACTGGGTTAGCAAATGCTGCGGCTGCCGCGATCCACTGGTATTGTTCAATAACTGGGAAAGCGCGATCGCGTCTAATGCCATTCAACGAGTTTTTCGCCTCAGCTTTCAGCAGCAGGGCTTTCCTCATGGTTGTTGCCCACACTAGCTGTTGTCCACGAATAGCCAAAATTTCACCCAATTGCTGCGTCAACTGTTGGATGTCAGGGTCTGGCACCTCCAGCCACTCATGCACTGATCCATCTTGTTGATGCTTACGTACGAGGATGTGTTGGGGAGACGCTGCGATCGCCACTACATTATCTTGCATCCGCTGTTTGAGTGACATTAGTACGCTAAAGCGTTCGTCTGGCAAATACTGGTCTTGTTTGTTGAATACCAGCATTGTGCTTTGATTGGCTGCTTTTAGCTGTTGCAGGGTCTGAAATTCTGAATCTGTTAAGTCACCATTTGTGAGAAACAAGATCAAATCAGATGCAGCTGCTTGTTTTAAAGCAGCTGCATCTGACTTTTCGCTCTTTTGTGTAAACAAAGGTGGTGTCTCTTGGAATTGTAGAGACCGGAGATCTTCGGTCTCTACATTTTGCTCTAGTACTTGAATCAAAGTGGTTTTACCCACCGACTTCCCGCCAGTGACAGCCAGCTTGATCTCTTGTCTATCTATCTCAGTTGTGAGATGGGCAATTTGTTCTCGTAGTTGAGACCGAAGATCTCCGGTTTCTACATGGTTTTCTGCTTCTTGTGCCAGTTGGTTAACCACGGCTTCAGCTTTGGCGATCGCACCGAGTACCGATAAGCGATCTACAGGTATACTACTTAGTTGTTCGGAAGCGTCTTTAGTACGATTTTGCTTGAGTAGCCACAAACCGCCGCTAACTACCAACAGACTCAATAAGCTAAATTCACCTAAGAGCATCATTGAATGATGCCAACTTTGTAACATCCACAGGGAAAAGGACAGTCCCAATCCTCCGACTAATATCGGTCGCTGCAACTTCACAACTATGATTCTCCGCGCTTTTTTGGATCGCTTCTACTCCAGATTAGATCAAAAACCCTGCTTCTCGGAATTCGATCCGCGCCTGCACACAATTTTCTTTACCTGCGGCTTGACGATACTGTGTAGAACTAGTACCCCTACGCGTTCGTCAAAAGTCAAAAGAATTGTATTCCAGGCTTTTGTGCCGTTTTGTAGACCGAAGGGCTTCCTCGCCTAGTATGGTTGGTTTATTTACGCGCCCCCTGTACTAGGTTTACGGGGGAGAGTTCAAACGGAATAGCTGCTCATCAGCATAAAAAAACCCAGCAACTTTTTAGATTGCCGGGTCTTGTTTTATCTTTTACTTGGTGGCGGGAAGTGGATTTGAACCACTGACCTTCGGGTTATGAGCCCGACGAGCTACCAGGCTGCTCTATCCCGCGTCGCCTCGTGTTCTTCTTTACTATAACAAGTAAATCAGAATTTGGCAACTACAAAATTGATAATTCTCCAATAACTTCTAAACGCTTGTATTTACCCAAGTTCATAAACTTGTCTGACAGAGTTTCGGCAGCGCTTGGACTAATCCAACCCAACTGCCGGAGCACGTGAATGGCAACAGCATGTTTTGCTCGCTTCGCCCCATCCATGACTTTAATTGCTAATCCCATGCCTTCTCCGAGTCTGGCAATGCACTGCACTCCCTCGGCACCTGCTTTACTTACCAGTTCCCTGGGAGTGAGGCGCATCAGTTCCGTATCAAATTCTCCTTCTCCTGCTACCAAAGCTGGGTAATTAGTCATGGCACGGATAATGCGCTCCAGATCCAAATTGCTACGAGACGCTAGCTGGGCATACAAAGACGCCATTTGACCGAGTTGCATGAGATAGGTGGGTGCACCACAGTCATCATGAGCACTGATAAATTCCTCTGCTGGCATTCGGAGCAATTCTGATACTTTGCTTAAAATCAGCTGCTGCACTGGGTGTTTACGCTGTAAGTAGTTATTTAAGGGCCAATGGCATTGCTGACAAACAGCTAACATCCCCGCGTGTTTACCAGAGCAATTATATTCCAAACGACTGCGTTTGCCTTCAGGGATCGGACATTGGAGTGCCAAGGGGTCAACATCAGATCGCCAAAGGATATTAAATGCCTGTCTTACCTGCTCTATTGTTCCTTTATGGGAACTGGTGATAATTGCTAAGTCCCGGTCGTTCAGGTCATAGCGTTCCAGTGTACCTGTGGTGGTGACCGCAAGTGCCTGAAATGGTTTGAGCGCTGATCGGACAAAGGTAGCAGTTTCGGCGTTTCCGGAAACGGATAGGATCCGTCCTCGTTCGTCGCATACCGCAGCCTGGACTATATGCCTTGATTCAATAATGCCTTCCCGCAACAACCTAACTTCCAAGGCGGCGGCTTGAGTTCGTTTTCCCATTGTCATGGGTTTATTATTTATCACTATTTAATTTATTTAGTCATTTGTCCTTTGTCCTTT
>CAZZXJ010000419.1:0-6082 GCA_964657905.1 uncultured Stigonema sp. | reverse complement strand
TGTATAGCCGCGATTTCCAATCGCCTGGTATTTCTGACATAGTGGGATGCTCCCATTTCACGTCTCTACACCCGTGACAGTCCGATCAATAAATCTTAACCGAACCGTATTGATTTTTATCCATTTATCTTCTCAAAAGCATATGGCAATTCTACATGAACCGCATTATGTTTCTGAGCTAGAAATGGCTCCAGTAAAATTCTTTCCCCATTCAAGAAGCGTTGGTTAAGCTCATCGGCTGTCATCAAGTCTCCGACTCTATTTGCAAAAATATTTTGCACTTTGTTGGCTGGTACGTTTAATAGCTTGCTATTTTCTTGATAGCAAAGCATAAATGGTATTTTTTTGAAAGTATTATAATTTATTGCCATTAAAGATTCAAATGTATTTGGATTGTAAAAAGGTAAGCTTTCTATAGTATTTTTGATAATTTTCGTGTAAAAAATATTACCATCTAACGACATCGGATATCCCCAATCGCCCTCTGCACCCATCCATTGCCAAGCTCCATCTTCTCTAAACTGAGGCACAGAAACATGGCTGTTTGTTGCATAGCAGTAATTTACCCTCGGATATAGTCTCAAAGAGATACAAAGAATTTCACTGTCATTCCCAAACTGTTGAAATTCTGGTTCTAGAAGCGAAAATTTATCCTTAAACACTATGTCATCTACTAAAAACATAGTAAGAGCATTGTCTTTGTTTATGGCATTTAAGGTTGCCTGTTTAAACGACGTAGCGCTCTCTGACACATAATGAAACTCAGGATGCAACTTTTGGCAAAGCTGATAACCTTGAGCTAAAGCATGATTATCGGTTTTATAAACTACGGTTGTCTCCGCTTGCTCCCATTCAGTAAAGCATTTCTTAAAACTACGAAGAAGTAACTCTAGCTGGCAAGCACGATCCTTGCTAAAAATCACTACATTCATCCTTGGACGTCGCTGAGTCGGAATTGTAGTCCGTTGCTGAGATATTGTCCAAATAAAGTTGTCTATTATATCTTGGGAGGGGCGGTGAGTAGGGTTAATTTCTAGTTCGGCTTTTGCCGCTTCAAAAGCTTGTTGATGCTTGTTGATAGCACTTAAACAAATTGCTCTAACAAAGTGCATTTCTGGTATACTGACACCGAGGTTAGCTGTTTGTTCGGCGATTTGCACTGCCTCAATAGGGTTGCCGCTATTTAACAAGTCAAGTGCTTGTTTCATCATTACTTCCACTTGTCGCGTAATATTGAAAACACTTTCAATCAGAGCATGAGTTTCGGAAATCATGCGTTCTTCTTTGAAGATCTGCTCTGCACGAGTTTTGCCAGCTTGAGCGATGGAATAACGTAATTCTGGGTTAGCACACCAAGCTTGAATTGTGGCGACTAACTCATTGACAGTAGCTTGAGGGTCAATTTTGGGATCAGGCAACAACTTACCAGTATCATCTAACTCTTCTGGAATACCACCCACGGCTGTTGCAATTATCGGTAATCCCTTCGCCATCGCCTCCATAATTGCCAAGGGCATTCCTTCTACTATAGAAGTCAAAACAAAAATATCACTGGCGTCTAGCAAGTCGGAAATATCCCAACGTTGTCCTAAAATTTTGACTTTGTTGGTTATTTGCAGTTGATTAAGTGCCTGTCGCAGTTGCCTTTCAAACTGACCATCGCCAGCCCAGACAAAATAAAGTGAATCCCAAATCTCAGTGCCTTTTAACTTTTGAATCGCTGCTAATTGATATTGGTAACCCTTGCTCAATTCTAAACGAGCAGATGTGAAGCAAACGACTGCATCTAGGGGTATTTCTAATTCTTGGCGTAGGCGATCGCGCACTGATGGCTCACGAGGAGCAAAATATTTTCCCTGGCTTCCATAATAAATAACTTGTCCTTTCTCTTCTGGTAGTCTGTAAGATTGATGTAATACATTTAAGTTTTCCTTAGAAACGGCGATCGCTGCTTTTGCTAGTCGATAAAACCGTGATAACTCATTCATGACTATAAAGGATAGCCCCTCTCCTTGCAAAGGTTCAACTAACCCAATTACAACGATAAAAGGTATTCCTAGTTTAATGGCAACCTGCTTAACCCCTGAATTTGAGAAGGGACATGTATCGCTCAAAATTATCATATCTGGTTGAGCAATTTCCAAAATCTTTTCGGCTTGGGATTGATCAGATATAGTACGCTCTGGTTCTTTAATCGTGTCAAATTCTAGCCACAAATGCTCGATACCTAGCTGTTTTTGAACACTCACCAATGGGTTATAACTCTGAGATTGTACACACGTTAGCCGATAATCACATGCTGCTAAACCACAGAGCAGCATGTGATTATATTGCGCGACTTCACCGATTCCAGGATCATCGCTGTAAAGCAAAATATGTTTACTCATATAGGATTCCTATTTGATTTTTGAAATACACGTAGGGGAGCCACCCTCGTGCGCGGAGAGAAGTTGCAAGGAGGGTTTCCCTCCGAGCAAACTTCGGGGTTCCCCGCGTTGAGAGGAGTGGCGTTGGGCACTGCCCAACAAAACCCGGATCTGGTGGGCAGTGCCCACCCTACACCACTTAATATTTTTCACAAATGATTTAGGATTCCTATACATACTCATTCTCGTTTAAAACTTGCTCAGGATGGTACTGAATTAGAAACTGGAGATGAGTTCAGGATGGGAAAACTAATCATCCACAACCACTCAGAGGTACTGTTAATGCCACGGAGTTGTTGATAGCGCTTCAAGGCTTGACGAGCCTTCTCACCTTGCCTACCATTGATATAATCGTAGGCAAGGCTCAGGTAGCCATGAAAAAAGCACTGGTCGAGAGCCTTCAGGGGCAATTTATGCTGTATATCCCGGTTGCGGTAGAAAGCGTTTTCTTTGACCCGTAACCAGTTAACTAACTGCCGCTCTTCATTACTCTGCAGACTGTTTGCAGACCTACGATAATGTACTAAAGGCTCATTCAAGAAATGAACAGACCATTTTTCGGTGATCCGTAACCATAAGTCGTAGTCTTCACAAGTCGTCAGCGTTTCATCAAACAAACCCACCTTGTCTAGACATTCTCGACGCACCACAACAGAAGGTGTCGGGATGAAATTACGCAAAAATAAAATCCAACTCTGCTGGACAGGAGGTGTGGGATTTGCTTTTTCCCATGTATCGGGAAACACACCATTCTCATTAAAACAGAACATATCTGAATAGACTAAACCAATGTTCGGATTCGATTCCAAACAGCTAATCTGTTTTTCTAGCTTATTTGGTAGCCATAGATCATCATCATCGAGAAAGGCGATATACTGCCCCTGTGACGCTCTAATGCCTGCATTGCGAGCGGCGGATACTCCTTGATTTTCCTGATGGATAGCGGTAATCTGATCTCCAAATTTGTCTAAAATTTCTTTTGTGTTGTCAGGGGAGCCATCATTGACGATGATGACTTCGTAGTCAGTGTAGGTTTGTACTAAGACACTCTCAATTGCGTGCGAAACCAGATTAGCCCGCTTGTAGGTGGTAATAATAACGCTGACATTTGGCATGGGCGGATTAGTTCTCAATAACTGTTTTATTGACTAAATTTTGTATGCAGCAGGAGAAGAATTAATGCCTGTTTGACTTGTGCAGATTGACTACATTTTAGTCCGGCTTGCAGGTTGGCTAGAGCCGTCTGATAATCTCCCTGTTGCAATTGCTTTTGGGCAGAATAAAAAGCGTATAAAGCATTATTTTCTCTAGCTCTATTCGTTAACTTATCTCCTATGGCACCCTGTAAATAAACCTGGGAAATTTCAATAGCCTTGAGGTTATCAGCCACCTGTCTACCCGCATCAAAGTTTTCGCGGAAATTAACTAATGCTTGTGGCTCATACCAAACTGGATAATACACTGCTATCCGCTTCCACATCTCCCAATCAAAAGCAGAATTTGCCTCTTGACAAAACCCTCCTAACTTTTCGTATACATCCCGGTTCACTACTACTGAAGGAAATTGCAGCCGACACATCACAGCAATTCGTTCCAGCCAGTCTCCAATCACTCCAGGGGTTTCCCTTTCTAAAGGAGATATCTGACACACATTACCAGCTGCGTTCATGTGAATATGACGACAAAAAGCCGCACCAACACTATGGTCTTTTTCTATACCTGCTTTCAGATGACGATAAAATTCCGGCTGGACTACATGATCGGCATGAAGAATGTGAACCCAATGACCATTAGCCCGTTGAATGCAGATATTAAAAATCTGGGAAACACCTACATTCTCAGAATGTCGATAAAAGTTAATTCTCTTTCCACCAACGCCTTCAACCACCTCTGCAATTTCTGCTTGGATCGACTCAGGTGCAGCATTATTAACCACTTCTATCTGCATTTCTTCTACACTAGGAGCCTGTTCTAACACACTTTTCAATGCTTGCTCTAGATAATTCACCTGCTTATGGGCAGTAATCATTACCGACCAAAAAGGTCGGGAAATATGTGCCGCTACAGGGTAAATTTTGGGAAATTCAACCGCAACTGCTGATGCGGTTTCCCCTACCTGCATAATTCCCAACTGCACTAACTGCTGAGAATCTTGCAGTTTCACTGAATGTTTTTCATCGTATAATTTAAGACTTTCATGCTGAGCTATGCCTTGAGCATATTCCACGTAATCCACAGCGTTGTTATAATGCTCTTTTCTTCTTACCTCTTGCTCAACGTAACTGTAAAAAGTGGAAAAAAATTTGAAATGAAGTAAACAGCCCCTACTGTCAGCAATTTCATGTTTTGGGCGATTAGTAAAGTGCTGACCAATATGTAAAATAAAATCTACATTATACTTTATCAAAGGAACTTTGTTTAGCAAATTGCTCCCGCCAAAAACTCTCTTTCTCACCCCTCCCCAATAAGCAGTTTGATTTCTATAATTTCCAAAGTTATCTTCTTTTTTTGAATAAAAATCTCGATCAAAATAGGGACAAAAATCAAGAAAATTTTGACCGCTAATATAATAAGTATCTTTGATTGCCTTGTCTGAGTACATATCCAGAAGCACGGCATTGAAGGCAGTTTTTTGCTTTTGGTCTAGATCTTGACATAAATGAACAAGATTTCTCCTCTCACAGTCTGGATAGTAGAAGATTTCATCAGCATCCACAATTAAACACCAATGACCTAGACCATACTTCCTCAGTAACAATTCTAACCAAGCCGAACCATAGCTAGCTTGATTGTAGGGGCGAGTTGAATGCCAAGTATAGACATCAGCTTGTTCTAGTAAATAAGTTAAACTACCATCTGTAGAATTATTATCGACAATCAAAAATTTAGTGATACCTTTCTGTCTGTAATAAGTCAGAAAATAAGGTAACCGCAACAATTCATTCCTCACCACTACGCAGCAAAGAATATCTCGTGGCTGTATTTCAATTTCTTTTGTGTCTACTCGGTTGAGTTCATAATACTTAAATGCTTCATTTAGCCCCTCTTTTGCCACCAGTGCATTAATGAGATTTTTGTGGAACTCAGGCTGATTCGGTATAACCTCAATAGCTTTCTGATAAAGAGCAATTACCTCTGATAAGCGCCCTTGTCCTATCAGGAGATTGCCAAGAGCTAAATAAGCTATTATGTAGTCTGGTTGCTGAAGCAATATTTTTTGATAGCCTGCGATCGCTAGCTCTAATTTACCGCTTCTTTGGCAATCATTTGCTTTCTTAAATTGAATTTCCAAGTCATTGGATTGATTTGATGATATTTTTTGATTCATTTGTCTGGTTGTATATAATGCAATACGGTTCAGTTAGGGCTTCTAGGTGGGAATTTTAGGTTGTGTAGAGACGCGATCTGGCACTTCGTGCCGCTTCGCTAACGCGTCTCTACATAGGTTATCGGTAGGTACATTATCTTAACTGAACTGTATTGGTATATAATGCAATAATGCACCCAAAGCTCATTCAAAAAATGAATAAGTAATTGTTCGATGAGCGAATTAATTTTCAATTATTTGACAGCGAGTGACAAACATAGGACAGACAGATAGTGTCAGAAAGAGGCACCTTTGCAGGGGTTCGTGAGCAAGGGGGAAACCCCATCCA
>CAZZXJ010000418.1:0-6100 GCA_964657905.1 uncultured Stigonema sp. | reverse complement strand
TGTGTAGCCCCAGACATAAGAGTCTGAGGGCGATTCGCCTTTAGGGGATGCTCCCAGTTTATCGGAGTCTTGTGTCAGAATTTTCCATTGAGACGTTGACTTGGCAAGACTTGCTCCAAGATTATGAAAACCAGTTTATTCATTCTTGCGTTCCCTTTCCTCACCTGCGTTCTACTCTAGATATTCTTAAGAAAAAATATTTATTGGGGATTATTACTAATGGTTTAGGAATGATGCTGCCAACAATAATCCAGAATATGAACTAGCCCCAAAACCTTTCCCCGTCAGTAATATGTCGCACAGGCGCATCAGTTCCGCCCAGCCAGTACTCGTTGGGCACTCAAATCCAAATCTGGGAAAGTGGGAGAGATGATGCGTTCTTCCCCGACGTATGCAACAGCATCATAGAACCCTTCTACTAAGGTGCAGACCGTTACTACCTCTTGAATGGGATCAACAATCCAGTATTCGGGGATTTCGAGGACGGCATACTCGGAACGCTTGCTGCGGTAATCTGTGGTTTGAGTAGATTCGCTGACGACTTCCACTACGAGTATGGGGGGAGGTTCGTTGAGTTCGATGATTGCTTCTCGGTTGAAGAGTGCTTCCCACTGTTGTATTGGTAAAACTACCACGTCTGGAATCCGTGAAGTGTCCCAGCGTCCTCCGCGTGGCGAACGAATACCGACGGAAAACTTTTGTGCCGTCCAATTCTTTCCCATTTTAGCACTTTCGTCATCGAACGTTCGTTCTAAAAACTTGGAGATTCCACCGTGCTTGCCAGTGCCAAGACTCATGGGGATTAATTCTCCATCAACCAATTCGTATTGGGTATCGGTGCCATCGTCATACTTGAGATACTCTTCAAAAGTAAGTCTTTTGGTTGCTGCGGTCATAGCGATCGCGCTCCTAATTGATGACTCAATGCAGCTATTGTATTCCAAAAGATAAATCTTGAACCTCTCCGACTAGCAGTACAATTGCTCAAAACCTATATGTAATATTGAATAGTCGGGGAGAGGCGAGCGTCGTCCTACACGATGGTAGTGTTATCATGGTGGCGGAAGCATTATTATGGGGAAAGAAAACCTGATATCGCTCTCTATGAATCTTCTAGCCGCCGCAAGTTTAAATAGGCTGTCTCTTCATGTTCTGGTTGAACGGACTGAGTCGGGGCATTTTATGGCATCAGTGCCAGAGTTGGCTGATTGTGTGGCATTAGCTGAAACCCGTGAGGCAGCGATCGCATCTGTACAGGAGAAGGTTAGATCTCGCCTTTTGAATATTGAGGTTCTGACGCTAGAAGTTTCAAATAATCCTTGGACAGATTTTATTGGAATGTTTGAGGGAGATGATGAGTTTGCGGAACTGGCGGCGGAACTGCGTACTGAGCGCGAGTTGGATATGAATGACGCTGTATGAGCCTTTGGGTGTTAGACACGGATCATGTGTCGCTACTATTGGAGCGGCATCCACATGTTCCCTATCAAAAAATGTTACGTGGTTTGATTGATACCTACGTCAAGGAATACTAATGAATTCACTGTACTCTAGTAACACATTAGCGCTGTTATTGGTGAATATCCCTAGCGCCATGCGGGATGTGCAGGATGACGATATTGCCTTCATGCACTGTGTATAGTATCAGGTAATTGCCATACGGGACTTTTCGGATGTTTTCCCCGTATTCCGGGGCGAGCGGGTAGCCTTGGGGCGCGTTGGCGATGCGCTGGCAACGGTTCCTGATCTCCTGGATGAAGGAAATAGCCCGTACAGGATTGTCAATGGCGATGTAGTCCGCAATGTTTTCAAGGTCATCTTCGGCTCTCGCCGTAAAAATGCAGGGCATGAGGATTACAGCATCGCCTGGTATTTTTTCTCAAGGCGGCTTAACACCTCTTCGGCGGGCTTGATGCGTCCTGCTTGCAGGTCGGCAAGTCCCTCTTGTACTCCTGACAGGATATGCGCCACTTCCTGACGCTGTAGGTGGCGTTTTTGCTTCCAGTCCCGGATAGCATCGCGGAACACCTCGCTGCTGGAAGCATAATCCCCTGATTCTACCGCTTCCCTGATGACCGCCGCCATTTCCAGGGGCAGGGCAATCGTCATGCGTTCGATCTGCGTCATCATCTCTTCTCCCCTATTTTCAGTTATAGTAACACATATTCATACTTGTTCATACTATCGTGTGATGCAAGGGGTTTTTTGGAATGACTCTGTAAAGGGTAGGGCTTACGCACTATACAAATTTAGCATCATGTGTATAACGGAATTCGGTCGTTTCAGGTCGTAGAATTGACCACATGGTAAGGGCGCGGAAACCGCGCCCCTACGGTAAGGTGGTCTACCCAAATGAATATTGCGCTCCGCCGCCCTACCGAAACCACAGCATACAAGACTATTTCTGTCAATGCGTAAGTCCTAAAGGCAGCAATTCTCATTTTGAAAAAAAATTAGACAAAATTCTCTTATTGAAATAGAGAACTTGTGTCGAACCATCATTTTTTGACAGATAATTATCATCGGAGACTGAAGATAGACAGGGTTGAAAAAATCTGGAGAATGAAAAATTGATTTCAACTCATAAATCAAGCTAAAATTCTAACTAAATTTGTAGTTTCTTATTAAAAATAACTTTCTTCTCCTCTTTTAATATATTGACAATTTTTAACTAAAATTTACTTTTTTAAATGGAACATGTTCTCTCAGAATACCCACATTCCGCACTTCATTTTGTAGTATAGAGGTATTACAAAAAGCGATAAATATTCGCTTCGATAGCTAAGTATAAATACTTAAATGTTTCTCCGGACAAACACCCGGACTTTTCCCGTTATCTTTTTAGGGATGCGATCGCCGACTACGACTGGAAATCGGTAATATAAATGATTCCGCGCCTCGTGAGAAAATTAGTCAGTCAAGCAAGAAATTAAGTCGAAAAAAAATGAAATATCTTGAAGACATCTCAGTAAAAAACTTAGATCACTTGGGGATAGTAGCTGGAATAATTGATGAAATAGGAATAGTAGAAAAAATCAACGAACTGCTAGGAACTGATCGCAGAGAAAGAGTCAATGCGGGAGAAGTAGTGAAAGCAATCATTTTGAATGGACTTGGATTTGTTTCTAGACCATTATATTTATTTTCACAATTTTTTGAAGATAAAGCCCTAGAACATTTATTAGGAAAGAACATTAAATCCGAAGACCTAAATGATGATAAGTTAGGCAGAGTGATGGATAAAATATATAACTATGGATTAAGCGAACTGTTTCTAATAATTGTGTTAGAGGTTAGTAAAAGAGGAGTTTCATGAGCCATCATCAGCGATATCTAAAATGAAAGAACTTGAGTCCAAACTAAAATATCATCAAATTGCTGAAATAAAAATTACCAATCATCAAAATAAAGAGGAGAAAGACATTTATAAAATTTGTGGTCAATTGAGAGAAAATCAAGAATTAATTGCGGAAAATAAAAACTCTTCTGGGCGATTTATTTTAGCAACAAATATTTTGGACATTAGAGAGTTAGATGCCTTAGAAATCCTCAGGATATATAAACAACAGCAATCTTGTGAACGAGGCTTTAGGTTTCTAAAAGATCCCCTGTTTTTTGCAGATAGTCTTTTTGTAAAAAACCCAGAAAGAGTAGAGACAATGATGATGTTAATGGGATTGTGTCTCTTAGTTTATACTATAGGACAGAGACAATTACGAATGACGTTGAAACAAGAAAAAGCAGCCATTAAAAACCAGTTAAATAAATTAACCGAACGTCCAACTCTGCGGTGGGTTTTTCAATGTTTCCAAGGGATTCATGTTGCGCTCGCACAAGGAGTTCGGCGAATTATTAATTTGAGTGAGCAACGTCGTAAAATCTTGCAGTTCCTTCCTATTTCTTGTCATAAATATTATATTTTAGCTGAATGTGATTAATTATTGAACATACTTTACTTCTCATAATTTAAGAAAATTGACATTAAATATTCTTGGATAACTAGCTTTTTAAGTAATAGATAAAAGCTGATGACATATCCTGTCTAATTTCTTTTCTTAAGGTTTAATTGAGTGTCAAAGTTATATTTTTGGATTTTTTTTAGATGTAATTTTATCATACTACTGATTGAAGTGCGGAATGTGGGTAATAAAACTTGGTTACGTAAAGTTTCAAGTGTTGCCCGTTTTAACATCAGCCTCGTCCGTGTAATACATCGTCAGTTTAACCCTTAATCGGTACTTACGATGTATTACACGGAAACCAGGATGCATGTAACAGTCCCCAAGGAAATTTAATCCTCTTCCATGTAATACACGGAATTCCCCGTTCTCATTCATCCATGTAATACACTGTTAATCTGTTTTAGCTTTTTCCATGTATTACATGGTATCACTACAATCAGATCCCGAATCAGGTTTTTTCCTTAGACAATAAGGCATTAATTCATCTCGCTCTTCAAAAATGAGCGAACGTACAGTAATAGCTCGCGAATCTTTTGATAGGTGGAGTTAACTAAATCTAAAACTGTATGAAATAAAAAAGCTAGTAAATTTAAACACAATAAAAACTCACATAAATGATTTTGACCATGACCAAAGTTATGTTCTAGATTATCACCGTGATTTTTCAGAACGTTATTGCTTTCATTTTCAATTTTCCATCGACTGCGTCCAGCTTTAACAATATTCTCAACATTCTTTTCAGTGATTTGATCATTGGTAACCCAATTATTTTTATAAAGAATTTCCGGCGTTTTTTCATTAATCACAGTCACTTCACACCAATTAACTTCCAGACTTAATTCCTCGTCTTTTAGTGGGACTCTATCAGCATGACGATAACGATAAATTAGATTTTTTAGTCCATCCCATTCTCTCTTTTCAACAGTTTTCACATCTCCATTTTTATCCATAAAATCCAGCCATTCATATAAGGTTTTATGAGAAGTTTCAAGACAGACAAAAATAAAGTTATAACCTTGTTTTAATGCTAATTTACAGATGGGTTTGTGAGAATATAAGTCATCTCCTAACAGAGTTACAGGATAACCATATCTATTTTGAGGATTTTTATTTAACCATCTTTTAACAGCAGCATTTTCACAGTCTTGTTTTTCATACCCATCTTGCTTTTTTATAAATTCAGGCTCTAAACTAATCACTTGTTTTCTATTAGGCGAAACCACTGTTGGTGTCACACAACCATGAAAATAAGTTGTCGTTCCATTGCGATGCTGACGGACATTACAATGAGGGCAATTAATTTTGTTAGAGTAAAAATATTCCGTCCCATCTAAAGCTATTAAAATTCCCTCATCTAAGTACAATAATTTTTTAATGATTCCTTGTCTTTCTAACCATTGATATACTTCTTGAAATCTGACAAAAATTTTCGACGCTGGGATAGGATCTAGCAGGTTTCTGATTTGATTGTCACAGGGGATTTCCTTAATATAAAATAAACTTTCTGCATTGTCTTTTCCCTTATTGCTTTTCATTAAACGTTGATGTTCTAAAAAAAATGATGACTGTGTAAAAAAGACTGAAAACGCAGCCATCACTGCGTCTTCTACCTGATATTTCGTATTATTTCCTGGTTTCCTTTCATCAGGTAAGTCATGTAATTATTGACGTAAAAAGTCGATTAATTCAGGGATTTCTATGGTCGCTGCCTTCTGAGGCATCTTGGAGTAATTTGACGCAAAGAGAGGATTTTTAACTCACCGATTTTACCTCATCTAACAACAATTATAAATTTTTATTTCCCTTGAATTCTCTATTCTAAAAACAGAACTATCGAACTCGATTTCCCCCGTTCGTTGTCAGCCAATTCCTAGCAACGAATTGAGTATTTATACTTGATCGCTCAGAGCAATTGTTTTTTAGCGATCGCCTCTCCCGAAAAAACCAGTTTATTTGTACTATACTTGTAATTTCAAAATGGGGGTTAATACCCTATTTATTTCAAAATGAGAATTGCTGCTTGATCATTGGTTAGTAAGCTTGCGAAAACATCGTAAAGTTATAGTCCCAGTACCAGTAAAGCATAAGTGCTTACGCAAAATTATTTATGTCATTGCGAGCGAAATGAAATGTAGCGA
>CAZZXJ010000417.1:0-6104 GCA_964657905.1 uncultured Stigonema sp. | reverse complement strand
TGAGGAAATCACGTTATACATTCAAAAACGAGCTGAGGAAATCACGACATTAATTCAAGAAAGATGTCTGTGGCAGTTTCACTCCCGCGCATGGGATCGGGAAGAAAACATCAATGGTGTTCTCAATAAGACCGGCCAAATCTTGATTGGGGAAAAGGTTGATCGGGAAACGCTGATTGACAGGGGTTTTTATGCCGACGCAAAAATCCTTGCATCTGACCTCGAAGCCAGGTTTTCATGGTTAGGTCAGATGGATAACGAGCAAAAGAAGGCAGTACTGGAGTCTGTTAAAGAAAGACTGATCGGTATTGCAATAACCAATTCCCTAAATGGTGAATTGCACCATTCGCTTTATTAAAGCAATTGGATCGGTAATTCAACCAAACGAACGACGTTGCTAAATTGGAGTAAGAAATAGAGTTTGGTCATGGTGTTCTTGTAGAGAAGCCTGAGAGTAGGATACGAAGCAAAGCGTAGTGTTCTCGCACCAGAAGGATTTCGTTTAGTTTTCAAGATTTTTACGAAATTCAATTCTACCCTTCTTCTGTAGTCTATGCTACGCATAGCTTTTTTCCCTGGTAGGCGCTTCCAAGACAAACACATCTAATGTGTAGATTCTTTCAAAAATAAGGTACGTTTGTCCTGCGAATACTCCACTTTCTTACGTAGGATCTGACGCACACGCTACGGGAACACAATGACAATTCATACCTTCGTTCAGCAACACCAAACAAACAGAATCAAAAGTTTTTCATTATCTAGGAGTAAATAGGATGTCTTTAGTCGTAAAACAGAAAGAACGCAAGGGGATAATCAATCCCATATTTACCTGTCAGCCTGCTGGGGCCGAGTATGCTGCTATCGGAGTAAAAGATTGTATACCCCTGGTGCATGGAGGACAGGGGTGTAGTATGTTTGTTCGCCTCATCTTTGCCCAGCATTTGAAGGAAAATTTTGACATTGCTTCTTCTTCGCTCCATGAAAATAGCGCTGTCCTTGGAGGTGTCCCACGCATTGAAGAAGGCGTTGATACCCTTGTAAAACGATATCCCGATTTACGGATTATTCCAATTATTACGACTTGTTCAACCGAGACCATTGGGGACGATATCGAAGGAGCCATTAACAAGATTAACCTCCATTTGAAGGCGACCTATCCCGATCGCGATGTTATCCTTGTTCCTGTGCATACCCCCAGTTACAAAGGGAGTCAGGTCACTGGGTATAATGTAGGGGTACATGCGCTGATTTCTACCCTAGCAAAAAAAGGGGAACCAACTGGCAAGTTGAATGTGATTACAGGGTGGCTTAACCCTGGAGATGTCACAGAAATTAAGCGCATCTTAAAAGATATGGACGTTCCAGCAAACATATTACTGGATACAGAAACCTTCGATGCGCCCACCATGCCAGATAAGACAAGCTTTGCCTTTGGGAACACAACCATCGAAGACATTGCTGATTCTGCCAATGCCCTGGGAACCATTGCCTTATGCAAATATGAAGGTGGCAGCGCGGCTGAATTTTTGACCGAGAAGTTCAAGGTTCCGGCAATCATTGGCCCAACGCCCATAGGCATTAAAAACACCGACATCTGGCTGCAAAATATTAGTAAAATGACTGGGAAACCAATACCGGAATCCCTAGTCATAGAACGAGGAAAAGCCATCGATGCGATCGCGGATCTCGCCCACATGTTTTTCGCCAACAAGAAGGTAGCTATTTACGGAGATCCCGATCTAGTCATTGGGCTAGCAGAGTTTTGCCTGGAATGTGAATTAGAGCCAGTGCTGATGTTGTTAGGGGATGATAACAAGGCTTGCACAAAAGACCCAAGAATTGCCGAGTTGGAGAAGAAAGCAGCCTGTGACATTGAAGTCATATGGAATGCAGACCTCTGGGAACTGGAGCGCCGCGTTAAAGATAAATCCCTCGACATCAACTTAATCCTGGGTCATTCCAAAGGTCGATACATTGCCATCGATCACAATATTCCTATGGTTCGTGTGGGCTTCCCCAGCTTTGACCGTGCTGGTCTCTGGAAAGACCCCGTGATTGGCTATAAAGGAGCAGAAAGGCTAGCAGACAACATTGCCAACGCAATGTTTGCAGACATGGAGTACAAACGTGACCGGGAGTGGCTCTTAAACGTCTGGTAGGAGGCTGATATACATGGGGGATGGGGGATGGCAGTCGAACCGCAGCAATCATACTCTTGTCATTCATCCCCACCCTGCCAGACTTTTGGATGGCATTTCTACCTGAATGGTTACGATACAAGCGCGATCCTACATCAGTTGTCAACTAGGCAATGCCCGTTTCACTCTCATTTATACCAAGTTGCCTTCAAATGTATTAAATAGGATGTAGCGTAGGCATTTTGTCTACCCTATATGTAGAACCGGCGATACGCCGGTTCTATGGTTCCACATATGAGTGCAATTTGGTATCAGCATCACAAACAGAGCGGTCTATTAGCCCAGTTTACAGAGGAAGGTAGGACTGAAGAAGGCAGAGCGTACGAGAAACTGGAGAGCTATCATGACTCAGAGTATAGATAAGAGTGTCGTATTTTACGGACATTTGAGCGAACTGTATCGCTTGGCAAAAGAGGGTAAGATTAAGACCAGCTTACAAGGTAGTCATACCCGTCCCTGTAAATTCTGGACTGCAACGAAGATTTTAAGTGGGATTAAAAATGCCATCGTGATTTCTCATGGTCCGAGTGGCTGTGCCTATGGTGTAAAGCGGGCATACAAGCTGACCAACAGCCGCAATAGTGGTTCCCCTTATGAACCGGTTGTGACTACGAACATGAGTGAGAAATCGGTAGTTTTTGGCGGCGAAAAAGAATTAAAAGGCGCAATTCGAGAAGTAGATACAAAATACCATCCTGATGCGATCGTTGTTGCAACAAGTTGCGCGTCTGGAATTATTGGGGACTGTGTTGATGACGTGGTGAATAAGGCACGCAGCGAAATCCAGTCTGAGATCATGACGATACATTGTGAAGGATTTGCAGGGGAGTATCGCAGTGGATTTGATATCGTATTTCGGCAAATCGTAGACTTTATGGAGCCGCCAACTCCAGAACGCAAAGCACAACTAGCCGATGCCGTCAATATTGTGGGTGCGAAGATGGGCCCAGAAAGGACGGAAGTAGAAACCGATGTCAAGGAACTGGTACGACTAATAGAAGGAATGGGCGCACGAGTTCACAGTGTGATCGCTGGTGATTGCACTTTAGAAGAACTCAAGCAAGCACCGAGTGCGGCAGTCAACTGTACCTTATGTTTGGATCTCGGCTATACCATCGGTAAAGCGATGTCAGACAAATTTGGTACTCCGCTAAACTCTACTATTCTTCCCTATGGTATCAGCGCTACAGAAAAATGGCTCAAAGGCGCGGCAAAATATTTAGGGATGGAAGAACAGGCGGATGCTTTGATGGAGAAGGAATATGCTGCCATCAAGACCGAATTTGAAGAAGCTAAGAAATATATTGAAGGGAAGTTAGCGATTATTGAAGGACATGATGCCATCAAATGCTTGTCCATTGCCCATATGTTGGAGAATGATTTTGGGATGCGTCCTGTGATCTATAACTTTCATCCTTGGAGTACAGAGGCACGAGAAACCAGTGTAGACTACTTGTTGGAAACAGGGATGGACCCGGAAATATTGATCACCAAAGGTACGCTGGCTTTTGGCAAGTACGAGTCCATGAAACAAACGGAAGATGAATTATTAAATTTTATTGGTGGTCTAGAAGCGGAATCAGTGGTGTATTTCGGTTCTTCCTTGAGTTTCCCACATATTCCCGTCGTCGATTTAAATGCCATCTTAAATCGTCCCAGATTCGGCTATCGAGGAGCCTTAAAGGTGGCAATGTGTATTAAGACGGCACTCCAATATGGATTTAGACCTCGCAGTTCGTTAGCCAAGAAAATGGTGTTCCCTGAAAATGCCGGGTTAGCATCTGCTCAATCACTGACCGGAAAATTAGCGCAAGACTTGCCTGACTGTACCGTATATGCAGAGAAGAAACGGGGAAAATGTTGTCAGGAGTAAAAAGTCAGAATATTACCATACTCAATGCCCTAAGAGAAATAAATAGGAGGGGAAAATGTCTGCTGGACTAACTTTTGAAAATTGCGACCATAGTAAAGACCCAATTGTCGGCTGTGCCCTTGAAGGTATTGCAACCGTAGTTGCTGGCATTAAAGATGTCAGTATTGTGATTCATTCTCCACAGGGTTGCGCGTCCACTGTCGCAGCTGGGTATGATACCCATGAAGTTGATTTCACAAAGCGCAAAGTAGGTTGTACTCGTCTTTTTGAGTCAGACATTGTTATGGGAGCGTCTGAAAAACTCAAAGGTATGATTAAACAGGCGGATGAATCCTTTGATGCCAAGGTCATGTTTGTCGTTGGTACCTGCGCGGCGGACATTATTGGTGAGGATATTCAGGGATTGTGCAACCAGCTTCAGCCAGAGGTCAAAGCCA
This sequence comes from uncultured Stigonema sp., assembly GCA_964657905.1. Classification (GTDB taxonomy): domain Bacteria; phylum Cyanobacteriota; class Cyanobacteriia; order Cyanobacteriales; family Nostocaceae; genus Stigonema. Next base: position 1,596 of record CAZZXJ010000417.1, on the reverse strand, counting down.
AACTCGTTCCTTTGCTTGCCGGTGGGTTTCGCGGCAATACTTATGATGGCTTGGATATGGGTTTGGAGGCTTTACTTCCTTTCATAAAACAAAGGCCGACCAAGAGGAAGGGCAGGAAGCCGAGGATTGTGAATATCATTGCGCCACAGGCAAATCTGAATCCCACTTGGTGGGCTGATTTGAAATGGGTAACCGATACATTAAAGTCTTTAAGGATTAAAGTACAGACTGTATTTTCCCATAATACCTCATTTGAAGAACTGGAGCAAGCTGGTCAGGCAACCGCTAATATTCTTCTCAGTCATGATATGGGGTATAAGTTTGCTCGGAAGATGGAGCAGATTCATGGCATCCCCCTGATCCTGGGTGATATACCTTTACCTGTGGGTTTAAAAAACACTACCCAGTGGTTGAAGGCATTGACGGCACACTTCAAGATCGAAGAAAAAGTGGAGCCAATCATAAAACAAGGCGAAGAAATGGTGGTAGATACACTTCGCCGACGAGCATTGATGATTATTCCCCGATATCGTAATTGTAGAATTGCCGTATCTGCAGATGGGACTCTTGGCATTGGACTGGTCAGAATGCTTTTTGAAGAATTGGAAATGATCCCGGAAGTCTTGTTGTTTCGCTCGGCGATGCCTGAATCTCGTTCAATTCTTGAGCGCGAACTGCAAAGCCTTGGTATTTCTCCCCGTGTAGCATTTTCAGCAGATGGATATCACCTCAAACATACCTTACAAGAGTTTGATGTTGATGCTGTGATTGGCTCTGCATGGGAAAAATACATGGCGGAGGAATTGGGAATCAAAATTGCTTTTGATGTATTCAGTCCTACCAATAGAGAGACTTATCTTGACAAGCCATATTTTGGGTATGAAGGCATGATCAATATTATGGAAGTGATTGCCAACGATTGGGAAAGATCCTTTCGTTCAAAAGAGATTCATTGGACATAGACAAGTCTTCGCTCAAGAATGTTTTGATGGGTTGAAAACTCATCAAAACATCTTCAAATAGGACACCTTGTTTATTTTACCCCTCACTACACCGTAGCCTTTGGGTACTGGAAACGAGTCTAAAAGATATTTCGTACAATCACTATAGCAGTTCTCATATGAATGAAGTACACCCAACTAAAAAAGGAGTCAGGAGCCAGAATAGGCAGTTATCCTGACTCCTGACTCCTGACTAGCAAACCCCCCTTCACTCAACCAGTTGTCGGGTAGGTCATGACAACCGGCTTCCACTTGGTCAATCATCGGTGGCATTTGAAGACAAAGAAATACAGGGATAAAAAGTTTTTTTCGGCAAGTATTTTGGCAACGTGTATGCTATATTTGCCTTATTGGAATAAAAAAGCAGTAAATAAACTAGCAAAAAGTCTAGTTTACTTGTCGCAAAAACAAAATTGTAGCAAGTATTCTAGTATGATGTACATTATAGTTGCGACAAACAATTAGGAACAATTATTGTCAACAGTGAACAAGGTTGCGGCAATCGTATGCTTTTGGAACGCAAACTGGAAGAGAAACAGGTAAGTACGTATGCAAAAATATTTATGTCCGAAGCGAACGAAGTGTAGACCCCGAA
>CAZZXJ010000416.1:0-6124 GCA_964657905.1 uncultured Stigonema sp. | reverse complement strand
CCCATACCTGAAAGCAGGGGCTTGTATCCTTTTTTTGGGGCTAAGTTTTTCCCTATACCCTACACCCTACTCCCTACACCCCACACCCCGCCCCAAAGGGGCTTGGTCAAGCCAAAATTGATTGGTTGGTAGTTGGGCTTGAGGGTGCTAAAGGGCAACTACTAACCAGCAACCCCCTCATTTAACGTTCCTTAGATTGGTGAAAGTATTATGTTGGCTCAATTTCAGAGCTTGTATCCTCAAGGCAGTCTTATTTCTGAATTAGTGCAAATTTATCATGGAAAATATATTGTCCGAGCAAGTGTGCAAATTGAAGGTGTAACCCGCGCTACCGGTATGGCAGCGGCAGAAACACTGGAGGAAGCAGAAGACCGAGCAAGAACTAGGGCGCTGATGGTGTTGGGAATAAAAAGTACACCACAGGAGTCAGCAGCATTTTCTTTAGAACCAACAGTGCGTCCTAAACCAAACCCAACACTCGTCACAACAAGTGGATTGAGTGAGTCGTCTGTGTATTCCGCTGCAATCAACTCGAGTCCCCAAACAGAAGTAACCCCAACAAGTGACGCCAACACCCAGGATTTAGGTCAACGCTTTCCTGTTATTGGTAAGCAGGAAACCGAATTAGACACGCAGGTGGAAATGGGCATGATGTCTGACACCCTTGCAATTAACTCGAGTCCCCAAACAGAAGTAACCCCAACAAGCGACGCCAACACCCAGGATTTAGGTCAACGCTTTCCTGTTATTAGCGATCAAGAAGGCGAATTAGACACGCAGGTGGAAAATTGGGGGATAATGTCTGACACTCTCAGCGAAGAAAATAACCCGTTACCCAGCGTTTCTACCAATAACGTGACACCATTTGTGCCACGCAGTTATAATTTTCCGGAGGATGTACAAACAAAAGACACGACTTTTAAGAAAAAGAAAAAGAGCGAACCTGTTGATTTATCTGATGTAATTGCTAAAACAGATGTTCACATTGAGCGGCTTGGGTGGACAAAAGAGCAGGGACGGGATTATCTCAAAAAAACTTACGGCAAACTAGGACGTACTTTGCTTACCGAAGATGAATTACTAGACTTCCTCAGATACTTAGAATCCCAGCTAACACCACCAGACCCGGAAGCGGGATTTTGAATAATTCGTAATTCGTAATTCGTAATTGAGTTGGAAAATAATTACGAATTACGAATTATCAATTACGAATTTAGATCACAGCCATCGGCCGGCTACCAGCAGCATGACGGTCAATTACTTGGTCAATCAAGCCATATTCCTGAGCTTCATGAGGTGACATGAAGAAGTCTCTCTCAGTATCTTCAGCAATCTTCTCTATGGGCTGACCAGTGTGTTCAGCTAAATAATTATTTAGCCGATCCTTATGATAGAGAATTTCACGGGCTTGAATTTCAATATCAGTTGCTTGTCCCTGAGCACCACCTAGCGGTTGATGAATCATAATCCGAGAATGGGGTAAACTCATCCGCTTACCCTTAGCACCAGCGCTCAGGAGGAAAGCACCCATACTTGCCGCAAGTCCGGTACAAATGGTACAGACGTCTGGGCGGATATGCTTCATAGTGTCAAAAATGCCCATTCCTGCCGTCACAGAACCCCCAGGAGAATTTATATACATATAAATATCCTTCTCCGGGTCTTCAGAATCCAAAAATAGCAGTTGGGCAACAACTAAGTTAGCTACGGTGTCATCTACCGGTTGTCCCAAAAATAAGATGCGCTCCCGCAATAGTCGTGAGTAGATATCAAAGGCGCGTTCGCCACGACCTGATTGTTCAATAACGATAGGAATCATCTTGCTTGTAACTATTTTTCATATATTTTAACGATTACAGCGGCTGATTGTTTTCCTAAACCACAAACCCGGTTTCTTTAAGGCATCGGGTTTGTACATTGTCAGCGTACGGTAACTTGGTCAGCATTTTTACTAGGAAACTTCCGGATGATAGTTACCAAAGTGGGTAAGCCTATAGTATAAGGTGCATTAATGTAAGTACATTATATGGTAAAAAGCATCCACCCTAAGAGAGGAACCAGCCATGCTGGAAAAACTTTGGCAAGCTGCCATCATCACCTTCTTGCTTCACCTGATAGCAGGACTCAGCCCAGCTACAACAACTCAAACAAAGGCGGCATCAGCCACAGGTACAAAGTCCACGCCAATCACGACGCTACTTAGCTATCTCCAGTAAGCCGGAGTCCAGGCATGTTGAGTGTGTCTCCACTAATAATTTGAAGCTAGACTTAGCAAAGAAGGCACTCTCCCTACATATAATCATGACTAATCGCCTTGCTGAAGCTAAAAGTCTCTACCTCCGCAAACACGCAGAAAATCCCATTGATTGGTGGTCTTGGTGCGACGAAGCACTCACAACTGCAAAGGCGGAGAATAAGCCGATATTTCTCTCAATTGGCTATTCCAGCTGCCACTGGTGTACTGTCATGGAAGGGGAGGCTTTCTCAGACCCGGCGATTGCCGAGTATATGAACGCAAACTTTCTTCCCATTAAAGTAGACAGAGAAGAAAGACCAGACCTTGACAGCATCTACATGCAGGCTTTGCAGATGATGACTGGTCAGGGAGGTTGGCCTTTGAACGCCTTTCTTTCTCCAGAGGATTTAGTGCCATTTTACGCGGGGACATATTTTCCAGCTGAACCGCGCTACGGTCGTCCCGGTTTTTTGCAAGTCCTGCAAGCACTTCGCCGCTACTATGATACAGAAAAAAAAGACTTGCGCGAACGTAAAGCTGTAATTATCGAGTCGCTCCTCACCTCTGCGGTGTTACAGCAAGACAGTGCAACACAGTCTCAAGACAATGAATTACTACAGCAAGGTTGGGAAACCAGTATCGGGATCATTACATCTAATCAACACGGTAACAGTTTCCCGATGATTCCCTATGCGGAATTAGCACTGCGCTTAAGTAGGTTCCCGTTCCCTAGCTCTCTTGGGGAACAGGAATCGAGGTATGATGGCAAGCAAGTTTGTACCCAGCGAGGACTAGACTTAGCATTGGGCGGCATTTATGACCATGTAAGTGGTGGTTTTCACCGCTACACTGTTGACCCTACCTGGACAGTGCCCCACTTTGAAAAAATGCTCTACGACAACGGTCAGATTGTGGAGTATCTGGCAAATCTCTGGAGTGCAGGAGTACAGGAACCAGCTTTTGAAAGAGCGATCGCAGGTACTTTCCAATGGCTCAGGCGGGAAATGACTTCCCCTGAAGGTTACTTCTTTGCTGCTCAAGATGCCGATAGTTTTACCAGCCCAACAGATGTAGAACCTGAGGAAGGAGCTTTTTACGTCTGGAGTTTTAGCGAATTGGAGCAACTGCTCACTCCTAGTGAACTAACGGAATTACAACAGCAGTTTACGGTGACGCCTAACGGCAACTTTGAAGGCAAGAATGTGTTGCAAAGACGTTTAGGAGGAAAACTGAGTGAAACGCTGGAAATATTACTAGCAAAGCTGTTTGCTGCGCGGTATGGTGCAACACCTCAGTCACTTGACACTTTCCCCCCCGCTCGTAATAACCAAGAAGCAAAAAGCGGAAATTGGCACGGACGCATTCCGGCGGTGACAGATACAAAGATGATTGTCGCCTGGAATAGCTTGATGATTTCCGGTTTGGCAAGAGCGTGTGAAGTATTCCGACAACCAGAGTATCTAGAACTAGCAGCAGGGGCAGCAAATTTCATTCTGAATAATCAGTTTGTGGATGGGCGGTTCCACCGACTAAATTACGAAGGTCAACCGTCAGTGCTAGCCCAATCTGAAGATTACGCTTTTTTTATTAAGGCACTGCTAGATTTAGACCAATCTACATTGGCAATGGGGTCCTGTAAGGGCGAGGGAACCCCGCCCCTACGCTGGTTAGAAAAAGCGATCGCTATCCAAGAAGAATTCGACGAATTTCTTTGGAGCGTGGAACTAGGCGGTTACTTTAACACATCAAGTGATGCAAGTCAAGATTTAATTGTGCGGGAACGGAGTTATGTGGATAATGCCACACCCTCAGCTAATGGAGTGGCGATCGCCAACCTTGTCCGTCTCGCACTCCTCACCGACAATCTCCATTATTTAGATTTAGCCGAGCAAGCATTGAAAGCTTTTAGAGGTGTGATAAGTCGCGCACCCCAAGCTTGTCCGAGTTTGTTTACAGCCTTGGATTGGTATCGTAACTCTACCCTAATTCGCACGACAAGAGAGCAGATGGATCTCATCTCCAGCTATCTCCCTACTGCTATGTTTGCTGCAGTATCTAGTTTACCAGAGGGTAGCATCGCCTTAGTTTGCCAAGGTTTGAAGTGTCTTCCAGCAGCAGCAAATTTAGAGCAGTTATTGCAGCAAGTTCAGAGAAGTCAAATGAGATGTTAAGTAAGTAGGCAATAATAAATCAAACTATGTTACGCAATGTAAAATTAATTAAATTCGTTTGTAGTCAGGGCTTCAGCCCTCAAAATAGGGCTAAAGCCCTTACTACGAACCTTTAATTATCACGCCCACCTACTTAATTGTTAGTTGTTGATTGTTAATGGTTCATTGTTAATTGGGGAATTGCAATCAACAATCAACAATCAACAAATGACTAAATTAACTGCAATTGTTTTGGCAGGGGGTAAGAGTTCTCGCATGGGTCGGGATAAAGCCTTGATTCCTATTCAAGGTGTACCTCTGTTGCAATTAGTGTGTCGGGTTGCTGAAAGTTGTGCTGATACAGTCTATGTAGTGACTCCTTGGCAAGAACGCTATGAACACTTGCTACCACCTAAAAGCCAATTTATCCGGGAAGTGCTTTTATCTGTTGCAACTGGGAACGAACCCTTACCACAGGGACCACTAGTTGGATTTGCCCAAGGACTGGCGCATGTGCAAACAGAATGGGTGCTGCTGCTAGCCTGCGATTTACCCAAGTTGCGAGTTGAAGTGTTGCAGGAATGGACAGCTAGACTAGATAGCGTTGGGGATGAGGCGATCGCTGCTTTGGCTCACCATACTAAAGGATGGGAACCTTTGTGTGGTTTCTATCGCCGTCGCTGTTTACCAACTTTGATAGAGTTTATTCATCAAGGGGGGCGATCGTTTCAAGGGTGGTTGAAGCAACATCCCGTGCAAGTTTTACCCTTGAGCGAACCCCAAATGCTTTTTAACTGTAATACCCCAGAGGACTTGCTTCGATCCCTGACTGAATAATTCGTAATTCGTAATTCGTAATTAATAAATTAAAGCGACTTGACAGGGATTAGTAAATAGTTACTAATAAAATACAAGACCAGGACTTACGCAACACACAGAGGGAGATATATAGAAATGACATACAAGATTTACGAGATCGTGGGGGAATATGCGCTTCCCCGCTGACGGTGGGCAGAAGGTATATAATCAGATTCATCCAAAGCTGCAGAGGGGTGATTCTGTGGAGTTAGATTTTACGGGAGTTAAAGTTTTTGCGTCTCCATTTCTCAACTTTGCGGTTGGGCAACTCCTGAAGGATATTGCAGCAGATGACCTCAATTGCTTGCTGAACTTTACTGCTCTCAATCAAAATGGGCTAAACGTTTTAGAGCGGGTCATTGCCAACGCCAAACGCTATTACTCAGACCCTCAGTATCGAGAAGCAGTGGATACTGTGCTAGAGGAGTACGCAGCTAATTTCTAGCGTATGGCGATCGCCCTCAATGTTCAGGCGGGTGTTATTAACATTAGAACTGACACCCCACAGCAGAGCGACATTTTCCTTGTCGATACCAATGTCTGGTTCTGGCAAACCTACACCAACGCGAGTGTTTCTCATCCTTCTGCCCCGACCAAGATAAGCTTGTATTCCACCTATCTCAATTCCGCCCTCTCCAACGGAGCAACGCTGACTTACTCGGGGCTGGTGTTGGCTGAACTTACCCACATTATCGAGAAAACCGAGTACGAGATTTACATCCAATCTCATGGTTTTGTGAGACCCAAGGAATACCGTCATAACTTTCCAGGCGAAAGGATGAAGGTTGTGTCGGAAGTTCAGTCAGCATGGAGTCAGGTTAAGGCACTGGCTGCTCCTGTCAATCTGACCAAGCCCCGTTGGGGCGGGGTGTGGGGTGTG
>CAZZXJ010000415.1:0-6134 GCA_964657905.1 uncultured Stigonema sp. | reverse complement strand
GAGGGGTAGGGGTGGGGTGCTTTTATTATAAGTAATTAAGCGGACATGATATCAGGGCGACGGCTGAAACGGCGACCCATCAGAGTTTATAGGACTTAAGGGTAAAAGTCAGATCACTATACCTTACATCTTGCACCTGGGTGAAAAACCGGGTTTCTTGAGAATGACTAATAGTCCTTCCCTTAATTTTTGGTTAAGAAACCCGGTTTTTTTGGTCTTGTTGAGAATGGTGCAAGATCTCAGATAGGGGGTAGTAACGGCTAAACGCTGATCAATGTGAAGTTACTATAAACACTTATAGGTGCATTTATGACTTCGCCTTTTGTTGCTGCGCAACTGGTTTTACAGGTGTACCCTCTGTTTGATCTACCGTAGGAGTGGCGATGAGCGATTCATTTCCTGCCAGACCGGAGGCGATTTCTATCTCAGTACCATAATCTCGCCCAAGTACAACTTTTTGATAGTGTACTTTGTTGTCTGGAGTGACAGTAGCTACCTGCGTACCTGCTGCATTAATCACCACAGCACTATCAGGCACAATTAAGGGAGGATTAGCACGGGGAATGTTAAACTTGACAGAAGCATACATTCCTGGTCGCAGTAACCCGTCTAAATTCTGCACCGCCACTTGGGTAAGCAAAGTGCGAGTATTTGGGTCTATGGCGTCGCTAGTACGCACTACCTTACCCGTAAATGCCCTTTGCGGTAACTCTCGGACTGTAATCTGTGCCGTTTGACCAACCTTAAGTGACGGCGCTAAAGTCTGCGGTATATCGACATTCACATCCACATTATCGTAACCAGCGATTGTATATAGGCTGGTATTGGTATTGCCAGTGCCTGGTGTAATCAAAACGCCTGCATTTACGTTACGTGCAGTAATAATCCCTGTGAAGGGAGCCGTCACTTTTTCGTAGGACTTCAACACCGAATAACGCTGGAGATTCGCTATATTAGAATTGACAGTAGCCTGAGTCGCATTGACGTTAGCTTCGTCCACCCTCACAGTATTTTGAGCGGATTGAACGCTGGCTAGATTAGCTTTATATGTTGCATATCTAGTGTCTGCATCTTGCTGAGATACAGCGCCTTGCCGCACAAGAGTCTTCCAGCGACTCCATGTCTGAAGTGCGATGAGTAAGTTGGCGCGGGCTTGGTTTAAGTCAGAACCACCTTTGGCTAAAGCAGCACGACTTTGAACCAGATTGGCTTGTGCTTGTGCTAACTCTGCACGAGCTTGCAGGAGTTGCTGATCTGTTTCGGGCGACTCAATCTCAGCTAATAACTGACCTTTTTTGACGCGATCGCCTATGTCTACCAACCAGCGACTCAAATATCCATTGCTTCGGGCGTAAATGCTAGTTTGGTTGAGAGACACCACACTGCCTGGTAGAACCAAATCGTTAGTAGCAGCTTTGTGGGCAGTAATAACATTAACTGAGGGTACAACGCTTTGTGCTTTTACATCTGCTTTTAATTCCCGCTGTGCGTTTAACCTGGGTAAGATGCCTATAGCCAGCAGGGTCACGAAAAAACCGGTACCCAGAGCGATCGCTACTATCGAACCACGACCATTGTGACGTTGCTCTTTCCGCTTTAGGGGTGCTGGTTGCGGTGATGAGGATTTTTGATCCTGAGAATCCAGATTAACTGATGCTGGTTGCGGTGATGAGGATTTTTGATCCTGAGAATCCATAGGTATTACTTCTCCTGTTGTGATGACAAGGCGAATGCGGCATGTGGATCAGAGGGAGCATCGTCCTCCTCATCCATAGGACGGGGCTGTTGACGCCGCAGGATGCTATAGACAACTGGCACAAAGATCAGAGTGGCAAATGTTGCAGCTGACAAGCCGCCAATCACTGCCCGACCCAAGGGCGCATTCTGCTCGCCGCCTTCCCCAAGACCGAGGGACATTGGTATCATACCGATAAGCATGGCAAAGGCAGTCATTAATACGGGGCGTAGCCGAGTGTAACCAGCCGCCTGAGCTGCACGATAAGCATTTTCCCCTTCCATACGCTGCTCATTGGCAAAAGTGATTAACAAAATACTATTTGATGTTGCCACACCAATACTCATAATCGCACCCATCAATGAGGGGACATTGAAGGTGGTGTGGGTAACAAACAGCATCCAGATAATGCCAGCCAAAGCACTAGGCAACGCCATCATGATAATCAGGGGATCAAGCCAGGTTTGAAAGTTTACCACCATCAAGCAGTAAACCAGCACAATCGCGAACACCAGTCCAAACCCCAAACCTACAAACGAAGAATTCATCGTTTGAACTTGACCGCGCACCAGCATTTTACTGCCCTTGGGCAACTGGTGCTGAAATTTAGCCACAATCTGATTAACATCATGGGATACTCCCCCAAGGTCACGACCTTGGGCGTTGGCAAAGACATCGAAAACAGGTTGGACGTTGTAGTGATTAACAACTTGCATCATGTTGTCACGTTTGACCGTAGCCAAATTGCCCAAAAGTTGTGGTGTACCATTAGTACCATTAGCAATTGGTGTATTCTCGAGGCTATCAATGGAATCAATTTTGTACTGCGGGACTTGAACGGCAAGGGTGTAACTCACCCCTTTTTTGGGGTCTAGCCATTGGTTAATTGCTGCCTGACCACTCGAACTTAAGGTAGTCAGCACGCTATTGGCTACATCGCGCTGAGTTAGACCGACTTGTTGTGCCTCTGTACGGTCCACATCAAGGCGCAATCTAGGAGCATCCATAACTTGCTGCACATGCACATCTACAGCACCAGGGACACGTGCCACAAGTGCTTCGATTTTTTTAGCAATGTCAAAGTTCTTCGTTGTGTTTTGCAGTGGACCGGATATTTGAATGTCAACGGCAGCTGGCAGACCGAAATTCAGAATTTGAGTGACGATATCAGCTGGCTCAAAAAAGAAAGTGTAATTGGGAAATGTCGCTTTCAATTTCTGGCGTAGTTGCTTGACGTATGAAAAAGTCTTTCCAGCTTCTTTCAGGGAGACGAGAATATCAGCATCAGCAGAACTAATTGTTGCCCCGTTGTAGCCATAGGTAAGATTGATGCCACTGCTGGGTATGCCAATGTTATCCAGAACTATGGCTAGATTATCAGCCGGAATGGTTTGACGGATAACGTCTTCTATCCGACCAACAACTATTTCTGTTTCTTCAACACGGGTTCCAGGTAAAGCCCGTACATGCAAGGTTAACTGACCGCCATCAACTTGGGGGAAAAAGTCTTGACCAACGAAAGGCAGAAGTACTCCTGCACTCACCCAAAAAGCGCCGAACAATACAAAGACTATTTTGCGACTATTCAATGCCCAAGTGAGGATACCGTGATACCAGTCACGAAATTTTTCAAATTGGTGATTAAACTTTTCGTGCAGTCGCCAGATCCAGTCTTTCTTGACGGGTTTTTTGGCATCTTTTGTCGCTCTTGTTCCGTTGGGCGATAAGCCATTTGGGGAATCTGTCTGGTGGTTATTGCCATTGTGTCCGCCAGACGACCGACCATCTGGGGAGTGTGTCTGGTGGTTATTGCCGTTGTGTCCGCCAGACAACCGACCATCTGGGGAGTGTGTCTGGTGGTCGTTGCCGTTGTGTCCGTTGCCACTACCATGATGTTCTTCGCCTGAAGTATACAACTCCAGTTCAGACCGTAGTAAATAGTTCGCCATTGTGGGCACTACGGTTCGCGATAGCAGGTAGGAGGCAAGCATGGCAAATACTACCGCCATCGCTAGAGGCACAAACAGGTACTGTGCCACCCCACTTAAAAACACTACTGGTACAAAAACAATACAAATAGACAACGTTGCTACAAGCGCTGGGGTAGCAATTTGCTGGGCACCATCCAAGATCGCCCGCTTGAGTTGTTTGCCTTGTCCCAGATTGCGATGGATGTTTTCAATTTCCACCGTGGCATCATCTACCAGAATACCGACAGCTAGGGACAGACCACCCAAGGTCATGATGTTGAAGGTTTGCCCCAAAGAACTCATGACAATGATCGAAACCAAGATAGAAAGGGGAATCGAGACTGCCACGATCACAGTGCTGCGCCAACTCCCCAGGAAAACGAGAATCATCAATGCTGTGAGACACGCAGCAATCAGCCCTTCTTTGATGACGCCATCAATAGAAGCCTTAACAAACACCGATTGGTCGAACAAGAAGGATAAATTTAGTTCCTTCGGCACGGTGGCTTGGATCTGAGGCAAGATTTGTTTAACGCGCTTGATGACATCAATGGTAGAGGCACTACCACTTTTGAGAATGCTCAGTAAGACAGAACGTCGCCCATTCTGGCGCACAACATTGGTTTGCACGGCGAAGCCATCTCTTACCTGCGCCACATCGTGAATGTAAACCACGGTTCCGTTGACTTGCTTAATCGGCAAATCGTTCAGGGCTGACACTACGTCTGGACTATTGTTGATCTGCACAGCGTAGTCGCGAGTGCCTATCTTCGCATCGCCTGCTGGCAGGACGAGGTTTTGGGCGGTAACAGCGTTAGTGACATCTTGGGCAGAAACACCTTTGGCATAAAGCGCCTGCGGGTCGATATCGACCATGATCTGCCGAGGTTTACCACCGTAGGGCAAAGGTACACTCGCCCCTTGCACTACCGCCAACTGGGTACGGATGAAGTTGGTGGCATTGTCGCTGATTGTTTGTTCCGGAAGAGTTTCACTGCTCACACTCATCTGGATAATCGGCACACTGGAAGCGTTGTATTGGATGATAAAGGGCGGTGTGATCCCGGGTGGCAGAGGGCGCAGAACTGTTTGGCTGATAGATGTGATTTGGGCAACTGCCGAGGGCATGTTGGCATTTGGTTGGAAGAAAACCTTAATCACACTGAGTCCACTCAGGGATTGAGATTCCATGTGTTCAATGTCACCAACAGTCGTGGTGATAGCGCGTTCACTAATTGTGACAATGCGCTCTGCCATTTCCTCAGGCGTTACCCCCGTGTAAGTCCAAACTATACTGACCACCGGAATATTAATGGCAGGAAAAATGTCAACAGGTGTACGGAACATTGTCACTACACCTAGGAGGACAATGAGCAATGCCGCAATAACGAATGTGTATGGGCGACGTAAGGCGAGTCGGACTATCCACATGGAATTACCTATGAAATGCGTTTTAATGGTAATGCTCTACAGTTAGCGGTGCTAATCTTTAGAGTGCTAACCTTTAGACTGGCATTTTCTTAGCAACGCTTGTTGCACGGCTTGGCTGGAGCATTGAGAAATAAGTAAATTCTAACCCTTATGCAAAAGCCGTCTTGAATTTCAAGAGGTTATGGGGGCGATCGCTCTCAAGGGTGGATAAGCGCGTTTCATGCAATCACATCAGAATTGTCTTATTTGTTCTTCAAAGCTGTAAAACTGACTGGAAAGTGGTTTGCTTTTCTCCTTTAAGCAAAGTTTTGACTAGGAAAGCTCACTGTGTAATTGACGAACTTAAGTTTTTTAATTGTGAATTTATACAACTTCCGTCTATATCACAGTCATAGAGCAGCTGTCAAGTAGATATAGTACACCAAATCAATCTAGTTTTCATAATGACAGACTAAGCTGAAGATTTAAATCTTTCCTTTGGTAGTTAATTTAAAAGTTTCCTTTAGTAGTTGAGTAACCCAAAAGTATAGGTCGGTGTATTGGAAAAACTTGCAATGCTCTGGTATAATATATAAACGCTCAAGTATGAACAATTGAAGACCTTTAAATCGTGTTAATTCCAGTCCGGCATAATACTATAGCATGTCCGGTGGTACTTGCACTAGCCCTTGAGCGATCGCCACGACTAAGAAATGATGTTCGAGCCACGATTAACGGTGAACCACACAACCATAGAGCGCTCCTAAATCATTCGTGAAATCCTCTCTTTATTTTCTTGGTTAGCTTGGCGTCTTGGCGGTTCGTTAAATTACAACTCAGATCAGAATTGGAGAGTGCTGCAGTTGCTGTAACGTCATCCCACCCCTAAAAGGGGTGGGATTTCGTGGGCATGGGGCATGGGGCATGGGGTGCGTTACCTATGCCCGGCGCCTGTCACCCGAAGGGCGAGGCGTCGATTCCTCCCACCCCTACAAGGAGTGGGATTCCTCGCCGTTTTC
>CAZZXJ010000414.1:0-6135 GCA_964657905.1 uncultured Stigonema sp. | reverse complement strand
CTTCATTAAACCTTACTGTGGGGACACTTGCGCGAGACTAATGAGTAAGATTTTATTTCATTGGATGATAAAGATGCAGTTAAAAGGTTGCCGCCTCATGGGACCCGTTGGTTGACGTTGCGCTGCGGATGGCGATACGAGCGTGCGGCAGCAGCGCTTCGTGCTGAAAGAAAGCAGTCAACAGATGAAGTACTTTCCTGTATCTGGTTAGGGAACCCTAAAACTGTAGACCAAAAAATTTGTGAGTCAAAAATATGATCAAGCGTGTCAAAGGACTCATCCTTACTGCTATAGTTGCAGCTTCTCTTGGGACAGCGAACCAAGCTTTCGCAGAGCCGAGTACTTACCGTGCAGGAGAATTTACGATTACTCTTGATAATACGGCGAATGGCAGAACCTATAGGGGTTGTGATGCTCAGGGTAAGTGCATAAACTTAGATGGTGGAACGGCTTGGCGTGATAATGGCTATAGAGGTATAACTTGGGACAACGGAGAGTATGGTTATTCAATTTCCTGGCGTGAAAACTCTGGGCAAATGTACCTGAATGTCTTTCAAAACAATGAGCGGATACTGCGTCGTCAACTTGTAGCAGTCGAAGAAAATTCAATCAAAAAAGTTTCTGTGCATGTTGTGACGAATTGTGATGTAGTTAACATCCAGTCTGGTCAACTCGCTCTACGCTATAGCCCCAATGGTAAATCTAGGGCAGGTTTAGACAATGGCAACTACGTCCGTTTAATTAAACAAGAGGGCATTTGGGCTTATGTGAGAGTGGTAAAAGGTCCCAACTCAAGAGTTAATGGTTTAGAGGGATGGGTTAACTCAGATTATCTGTCTTGTTCTCAAGAGCCGATTGATTAACCGTAAATAAATGCTGCGGGATTGGTCACTTTACCGGATGATAAAGTTGATCTCTCTGGTCATAACGCCACGCCATCCCACCTGGGTCACGCTGGCGACACCAGGACTCAAATTCTTTGGGACTTTTGGTTTCGCGCTCATTGCGTATGGTTGAGGCGGAAGCAGCCAGTCTTTTTGCCAGATTTTCTTCGTTGAATGGTTGTAGTTCTACCTGTGGTGGGTGGTAGTTGAAAGCTTGCCTCCTGGGGCTTGTTTGTTGCCGCTGTCCCAAAAGGGCGATCGCACCTTCAGTTTGTGCCAACCGTAAAGAAAACGCTTCAAGCTTCTGCTCCAACGCTTCGAGTCTCTGTTTTGAGCCATCTTCTACACCGTTTTCTACACGTCTATCTATACGGCTTTCCAGATAATTCAATTGAGTTGACAGTTGATGTAGACGCGTTTCTATACCGCTATCTGTAAGTAGTGCGGACATTGCCTCGATCCGGGTGTAATGGTCTTCTGCACAAGTATCTACATGGTCATATGCCTTGCTTAGGACATGATGTAGACCCTGAATTACCAAGTCCGTTGCTGTGGTGTCCAGTTCGCGAGCCTTTGCCCTAAGTGCTGCTGTCAATGGTTTGGGGAGCTTAAAGTTAATTGATTCCCGCTCGATTTTTGTCATGTCTACACCTGCTTATATATCAGGGTGTAGATAGTTTACTTCAAATCTTGCTCTTTTGTCAGTGTGGGTCGATGAAATCAACAAACAAGGAGCGCATAAGTTGAGTTCACTTACACCTACTTAAGAATATAGCGGAGATAAGCGTGCAAACATTGAACCAACCATCTGATCAATACCATAAACAGACGCATATGAACAAGCTAAGTCAATTCTTTCAAGACGATAACGATCGCTTTTCTGCGACCCGTCTAGCCTTTCTGTCATGGATCTTCGGTGTCCTAATTATTTGGGGAGTAGGCAGCTTCCATGATAAAAAAATGCAGGATATTCCCAGTTCAATACAGGTTCTAATTGGAGTCCTAATGACTGGCAAAGTTGTACAAAAATTTAGTGAGGTTTCTGGCTCTACTGCAACTGCTGATAAGCCAGCACCAAAAATGATTCTTATGGACAAAGAGGAGGTACTGAAAGGGGTGAAGAGTTGATTTTACCATGTAAAACGGACGACGATACTCTAATTTATGTCTTTTGTCATCAGAATGTTTGTGCAATTTTCTAAAAAACCGGAAAATAGTTGACAGGATTTGTATCAATGTCTAGCAGTTTACCTGATAAGAGCTATGCCAGCAGATTACTCGGGACAGAATCTTAGCTCCGCTTCGTTTAAAGGTCGGGACTTGAGGGGCGCTAACTTTAGCGGTGCCGTCCTTAACCTCATCCCGCTATGTAGTCCATGTCACATTACGTTACATAGCAGGGCGAGAGGGCGGTCTAATACTTCTCCAGGTCAGTTAGAGCTACCACTTTACCAACACCATTCTCAACAAGACCAAAAAACCGGGTTTCTCAACCAAAAATCAAGGGGAGGATCATTAGTAATTCTCAAGAAACCCGGTTTTTCACCCAGGTGCAAGATGTCAGTTAACTGCTGCACCAATAGCGCTCTTTATAATTTTTGCCTATCACTACTGTTGCATCACCTCCGAAGAAAGAAAAGTGCATCAGTTGATTTCACTTACACCTATCAAGAAGTAGTAAGATTCGCTGACATCTTACACCTTCTGAATACAAATCTATAGAAACCATGCATCCAAGCAATACAGACACTACTCGGTATCTCTGCACGGCGGCTTATCTGAACGGAAATTTTCGTAACTCAGTGATTCAGCAGATTTTTAATGAGGAGTATAAAGCTATTGCTGTATCCCACAGTGTTGACTTGCCAATCGTAGTAAAACATTGCCTTGTAGCGAAAAAACGAAGATTTATTCGCAATTTATTGCTAGCAATATTATTTGTATTAACTTTAACTACTTTATCTCTGCTGCGTCAAGATAATTTGTCCCAGTCTTCCCATAATTCTGAAGATAATTCGTCACAGTCTTCCCAGTCTTCTCAAGAAGATAACTTCAATTGGCGCATTTTTATTTTTCCTTTAGCGGCTTTCAGTATTATCATTGGAGATAAATGGTTTATCCGCTATGTAAGAGTTGCAAAAGATTTGTCAAAAGCGAATTTTAGACCTTTTGATTTACAACTTAAACAAAATAAAAGAGATGAAGATATACTTGTAGAATTAGCTCAGTCTCAACAGGGTAATGTCATAGTTTTTGGAGGATTTTCGCCCTTTACTGGTTCAGGTTTTAATCATGGCGGATGGTCTTTTTCTTTGAATCTTGATAAAGGAAAAGAGCAAATGGGTAACTTACTACAGCCTAACCATTTCCAAGTCAAAGAATTATATGATTTTATAGACGGTAATATTAAAAAACTAGATTTTTCAGGACTAAGTATCGAGGATAAGCTATGTGTAAATGGACAAAAAATTAGGGATAATAAGTTATTTATGCCTCAACGATTTAGCCGTCCTTATTTTCATATAGAGCCTGAACAAGTTAGTAAATTTGTTAATACAATTGCTAATCATATTCGTTACTACAAGCACATTAAAGTAACTAGCTTTAACGGAGAATTTGTATTTTCCGTATTTCTTAGATTAGTAATAATTAATCAAAAACTATTTATAGAAACTAGCTATTTTCTCCTTCCACCTGTAAAAACAGAATATTGTCAAGCTGATGCTATTGACCCAAAATTCAATTTAAAAAAACTTGGGAGCATTTTAGTCGAATCTATATTAAGCACAGTTTTTGTTTGGCCATTTTCAGTTTTTTTGGTCTTCGGTGATCTCATGGGTTTTTGGGAGAGTAGAAAATACCGGAAAAAAACAAGACGCCTAGTTGAGGAGACACCTAATTTCAATTATGGAGCAATTACCAGTGTTAGGGAATTGGCAAGTTCTTCACAATATACTCAGTATTTCCAAAAACTTGATAGGGAGATGTACCTGAAGATCATTGAACGTCAAATTATAGATAGTATTAGTGAATTCTTGGATAGCAAAAATATAGACACTTCAGATTTGAATGAAAGACGCACAGCCATATTTAACAGTGGAGTGCTAGTTTCTGGTGGCTCTTTTCAGGCTACGAACGTTTCTTCAGGAACCAACACGCAAGCGGTAATTAATGAAATTAATGGATTAGTTCAATCAGTAGCATCTAAAACAAAGTTATCTCAGCAGCATGGCGTAGAGTGATAGCAATGAAAGCGCTATATTTCTATAGGTAAAGAGTCTCCATTTTGGAGAGAGAATAGAATAATTTTTATCCTAGTAAATAAAAACCAGGAGGATATGATGAGCAGTCATAATCAAGGGATTCAGGTAAGTGGTGGTCAATTTTGGGCTGATAATGTATCATCAGGAAACAATACAATGGCAATAAAAAATGTTAATACCACTATACAGTCCAACAACCTTGCGGTCAAAACAATTCTGATTCTTGCATCTAATCCAAAAACTACGCTACCGTTACGCTTGGATGAAGAGGTTCGGGAGATTGACGCTGGACTGCAACGAGCAAAAAAACGAGAGCTGTTTGACCTAAAACAGCGTTGGGCTGTGCGTGTTCAAGATATATACCAAGCGCTACTCGACTTCAAACCGCAATTCGTTCATTTTAGTGGTCACGGTTCAGGGGATAATGGTTTGGTTTTAGAAGATGAAACCGGAAACGTGCAGCTGGTAAATACCGTCGCGCTGGCTGGATTGTTTGAGTTGTTTGCCAGTGACATTGAGTGTGTTGTCCTCAACGCCTGTTATTCGGAAGTTCAGGCAAGTGCGATCGCCCAACATATCCCCTACGTCATTGGTATGAACAAGGCGATTGGCGACAAAGCAGCCATCAAATTTGCAACAGGGTTTTACAATGCTATAGGCGCTGGGGAATCTGTTGAGTTTGCGTACAAGCTTGGGTGTAACGTTATTCAATTGGATGGAATCCCTGAAAATTTGACTCCCCAGTTGAAGAAAAAAGTTTAGCTATGCCACCAGGCAACTTATCAGAAAATCTTTAAAAGCGCAAAGGACAACACTCAAAACTTAACAGGCGCACACTTTAGCCATGCACCCCAGGATTAGCCGATTAATCTTGCATTCGACCGAAAACGCTGTAGTCCTGCTTGTAGATAGATAAAAACTGAGGCGATCGCACATCAAAAGCTTGCTCTTAATCACTATTCTGGAAGCGAACAGCCTGCACCAACTTCTGCTGCAATTGGGTATAGCGCTGTTGTTTCTCAGTAGAACGCAAAGCCAAGGAAATCGCTTTTTTAGGACCTACAACGATCTGCCCTTGGCAGCAGCGCTTCGCTATCGCCAACCTTTTAGCACGAGTCAACCCTGTATAAAATAGATTCCGTGTCAGCATCATGTAGTGTTGCATATACAGGGGCAAGATAACCACTGGATACTCTGAACCTTGGCTTTTATGCGATCGCGCAATTTGAGGTAGGTTTGTAGATGACCGATGAAATACATTACAATTAGGTTCGCTTTTGCATGCGCGTAAGTGCGGCGACAGTTAGAGATTCTAGGGAATTTGGATTTTGAATCAACGAATCGTATATATGAATTCCTACAGGAGAAAATGATTTATATGAAAAACCGTAATGTAAATTACCAGGTCGCTGTTCTCTGGGCATAGCTTCCCATTCAGATTGTAGTTTCATCCTCCCTATACCCTCTGGAATGTGACCGACATGAGTCACAAAGGAGCCATCCATCCACAGCCGCAACCTACCAATTGCTTCTTTACGTCCAAAGTTATATGAAGAGGGAGTTGGTAGCCAGAGAAATAAGACTACTTTATGAGTCTTTTTATGAAAACGTAATTCAGCGACTGGCTTGCTTTTACCCCTACCATATCTAATAGTGTTCCTCCCTTCAAGCTCTTCTGTGATTCGCTCATCAAAGCTAAGAATCGAATCCCGCATTTTCAAAATTGCTTGTTGCTCTTCTGCAGTACAACTCCCCAGCCAATCTAAAAGTAATTGCGGTGGTTCTGGAATATTCTTAGACAAACTGCTAATATCAAGTTCCTGATAAGGGATGGGTGTTGAGTAAATTTGGTTATTATCAATATTGGTTAGCTGTAACTGAAACTCTTGATTAGCTTGAATAACAGTAACCCTAATTAAATCAATTTTTAGCAAACTATATTTACGGTCTATAAGATTATGTCTGTGAAATGAGGGTGCGATCGCTAT
>CAZZXJ010000413.1:0-6136 GCA_964657905.1 uncultured Stigonema sp. | reverse complement strand
GAGGGGTAGGGGGTGGGGTGCTTTTATTATAAGTAATCAAGCGGACATGATATAAAACCACATCCGCAGTTTATAACCTTCTGGAGAGGTTAAGGATTTCTAAAAATCCTTAACCCTTCGGAGAAATGTGAAACCACATTGCAACCGATAAAACTGCGACAGCATAGCAAGTGAGGCGATAGCGACTTAGGTAAATATAGTAAGGCTGTGGCAGACGATTCATTACAGCTATTTTCAGGTAAATAGACCACATTGTAGGGCCACAACATTGTTGTGCCCCTACCTTATTGTGTGGTTCAAATAGATGAAATTGGCTGTAAATAACCCATGCTCAATTCTGTTTTTTCACTAAAACGGTCTGTGCCATTGGTGATGTACGCTCTGGAAACTTTGAAGCTACATTCTCCGGGTACACCTGTTGCTGATCATGGGTCATCTGAGAAGCTTATTTATGACAATGGCTTGTCAACTTTATGTACAATTCGTGAATACTCAAGCAAAGGTAGTAAATTCTTTTAGGGTATGCCACCAGGGTAAGCTCATCTAATTTGGTATAATATGAGCTTGACAAATCAAACAAGATAAGATAATGGAGAAGGTGCGTTACACTTCGTTAACGCACCCTACGCTTGTACCAATTCAACGGCGCTACCTTGCTCAAATTCTGTCAAGAAGCGGAACGCCTTCAAAATATAGCTAGCGCACTCTCTGGGAGAGGTGTTGTAAAAAGATCGCCACCCACTTGCTTTATCCTCTTCATAGCGATCGGCACGAGCCGGATTATTTTCTAGCCACGCTAATCGCACAGCATGACCAATTAACACATCCAACACTATATATGCTTCGATTTGCAAGTTGGGGTTATTTGATGCGATCGCCGCCAATTCCATCAACGTCTCAATACAAACTCGTCGGTACTCTGGAGCCTCAATTTTATTCAAGAGGTGCTCGACTCGCAAGGCAAAATTCTTTTCCCCCGGTGTCATCTCCGACAGAATCAACTCACTATCCAAACGATTGCGACGCTCTAGTTTATCGCCAATTACTACGCCTTTGCAATGTTTCAAAATCCGCCAAACCTGCTGAAAAAAGTCTTTTGGCACACGTCCGGTTGTTCCCTCGGCTTCGCGAAACTGCCGCCAACCACCGAGTGGTACTTCTATTTCCTCAACAACTGCTGGCACCACCACCCACTCAATGTCACTTTCTTTTTGCTTGACGTGCAGTGATTCCTGCTGACGTAACAAGTTACTCATTCCAGCGTATTCAACTAATACCTGATGCAACCGCATTTTTACCTCGAAAGGCGAAAGTTGCATCAAGTGTTCATAAGCTTCATCTTGAGTGACATTTAACTCCCGCGCCAGTTTGCTAGTAATTAACAGGATGAAATACCCGACTCTCAGCGTCAGTAGTCCTTTAAACAATTCCGGTTCCGATCTAATTAAACTACTAAGATAAATGAGGATTTCTTGAGTCAGGACGCGATCTCGTCTATCTTCACGACAAAAATGATTAATTTTCTCGACAATTTCATTGTGCGATATCGGTACAGTTATGAGCGATGCTTCACTGTAAGCTTTGCCTACTGCAATTTGCTTCCCGCGTACCAATATCATCGTTACCACGTCTGACAAACCGATGTCAACCATTTGCCGCAACCCAGCAGCACGACGCACAACTGCCCAGATACCCATTTCCCCAGCTTTGGTGTAGAGTTCATCTAGCAAATCCGCCACCTTTGCTGGACACCCCGGTCCGCCAAAGCCTGTATCAAACTCAAGTCCTTGCAAACGAGTCAAAGTCTGCAACAACTCTATTTGCTCGTAGAGATTTTCCGATGAACGTAAATAAGAAAGCAACAACCCTAAGTTGGTTTCGCACTCCATCTGAAATTCTTGGGTATGCTCCAACTGCCAGTTTTTCTCTGGATGATAAACTAGGTAAGAGCAACGAGGCGCAGTGTCTTTCACTGACGACTGGGAAAATTCAAAATCGTGGAGAAAATCGATCCGTTGTGTCGCTGCTGTCAGCATCAACTGATTCAGCCGCCCCAATTTCACCTGCACACCATGACAAACACCATCCTTAAGTTCCTGCATCAGAGCCAGCAAAGCCTGACTACCCGTTTCCAACATGGTGTGAGTCAACATGAAACTTAAGGTTGGACGCCCCAAATCGCTCCAATATTTTTGAATGTAAGCGAGTTCACTTCTGAGTTGGTCCACCAGAAAATGGTAATCAAGGGTTAAGTAAAACTGCTGGGAATCGGAAAACGACGGCAAAAAGACAATACTTTCGCCGCGAATGCGAAAGATTCTGGATGTGGTCAAACTGCGCAAACGCCTGACCGGACGCCCAGTTAAACCGAGTTTGTCATTGCGCCCAATTTGGGTATACACAGATGAAAGTTCGCCAGCTTGACGGACTTGGATCGGTGCTACTTGTTTGGGTGTTTGAGTTTCAATCCCGTGAACTTCTAGTTTTGCTTGTAAATCTTCATCTTCTGCCAATAAGGCGATTTGTACTAAAACCTCCCGGTGTTTTCCCATGCATAAGTGTCGTCCTAAAGGGTCAATATCTCCAACTGCGAGTAACCCTTCACTGAGCATTTGACTGAGAAAATACAAACTTTGCGCCCACACTAGAGGGACATTTTCGTTAGGTAAACGTGGCTGACTTTGGGGGTTTAATTTCTCGGCAACTACGTTCTCATCTGTGACATAATAAAGTTCTGGCAGCAGATGTAAACCATTCTGTTCAACAATTAAGGACTGTAAACGCTCTTGGTAATGTTTAACTTGCTCTGTTTCACCGCGAAACAAACCATCGAGAAGTAAATAGGTGAAAAATAAAGGCCATTCGCACTCAATATGTTCAAATTGTTTAAGTTCTCGTGGTTCGTAGTGCAAGCGGTGAGTGTCTTCTAAAACTGTTTGGTGTCCATCCCGCAGGAAGCGTTTGCAGCCGTATTTTCCTTCCAGTTTGTTGATGATGTTGTTGCAGGTGCGATCGCGCAATTGTATATCTTCCACGGCAAACGCTGGAAAACTAATTACGCTCAATAGGGCGGCATCAACTTCTTTTGATGCCGATTCTCTTGGTAATAAAGACTCTAGTGTAATCCTAGCACGGGCAATTTCATCTGGCAGCACATAAATCACTGATGCTTGACTACCGCGCACCCCAAATAAATCTAAGCCATTTATAGCTTCCAACGCAGCTTTTGCCATGCCCACAGAACTGGCGTTTAGTTCTGCGTTGCCATGATTAATTTTGTTGCCTCGTTCCCAAATACCATAATCTGGTGTGCGGTAAGCTCGTCCAATATAATAGACCAAATTTTGGACGAAATTCACTTCATCAAGAGTATAGACTACATCTAATCCTGAAGCAGTCATTTGTGCTAGCATCAGCAAAAATATGGACGTAGCATCTAGTTGCAAATGTCCCCATTCGTCATCGCCAACAACGATGTCGCCAGTAGTGGTGTTATACTTGGCATGCAAAGCGTCGAGCGGCGATTGAGTATGCTTGAATCGCTCTACTTTATACGCCTGTCGCATCATAGCAAATAGCAACCCCCGCATCAGCTTGACCACGCTATGTTCTAGCTCATAAGCGTGTCCCTTGTCTTCATCAACCTTGCGGTATGCTAGCGCCAGCCCCCACACTGCCAAAATGCTGTAAACGTTATCACGTACCCAAGCATCTGTATAATCTCCATGAGCAGTTATCGCCGTACTCGCAGGTAGTAAACCAGTAATCGGGTTCTGACGAGAAAGAATGACTGTCTTGATTTGCTGGTAGTAATGCTCAAGACGAGTTTGGAGTTGGGTGGTGGTTTTCATGGAATTCTACCCTGTGGCTATGAATTAAAGTATGTCATCGCTGATAACACTTAACTTTTAAGTGATCTGAATTTTTGATGGTCTACCATTAATAGGCTTTTGGTTTTTGACTTATTAGTAGAATATAATCTAAATTCTATATTTTTTCAAATTTTTATCTAAGCTCAAGCCATTTTATCTTTATCTTTAAATTATTACTGTTAAAAATAAAGAATAATTAGGCACAATCTACAACCGAAACGAAAAATAAATTTATTAAGTTGTAGATAACAACAGCTACTTCCAAAAATCACCAAATTCTTAGATAAGGATGCGTTATAACTAGAATAATTCTCCATTGCTGAAAATTGTTTACTCTCAAGTCTGACATCTTGCACCTCCCTTGTGGAAGGGGTAGGTGGGCACTGCCCACCCTAGGAAATCGGGCTTTGATTTTCGCAACAAGAGAGTGGTGCAAGATATGAGAAGTTAAACTTAATGGCAAAATCGAGCTAGTACTGCTTGCGTTCGTCAAAAGTCAAAAGTCAAAAAGCTTTGATATCTAAACATGAGTGACTTTGTTGCCGTTTCCAAATTTGGCGATCGCACTTGCTGATATATTAAGTAGTCATGCAAAATTAAATATACAATGTCCGCCGCGAATGGAGCGAAGCGGAATGTAGACCCCGAAGGGGGCTTCCCGAAGGGTAGCAATCGCAGGGGTTTGAGATTGCTTCACTTCGTTCGCAATGACATAAATATTTTTGCATAAGTACTTACCACCAGTTATTGGCAAGTCAGTGCCGTTTGTGTTGAGCATGTTCCTCCGCAATCACGACATAGCTACTCCCGAACCGCTACAAAATTACCAAAACAGGGGATGGGGTGTGGGGTGTAGTGAAAAAGAAGAATATCCATACCCTAAAAGGTATAAAGCCCCTGCTTTTAAGTATGGGGTTCCCCACACCCCACACCCTACCCCCAACAAGACTGTTCATATTTCTTCCTTTGTCCCCATACTAGATATTTGTCAGCAATTGGGGTTGGCAGGTATCTATTTTGATAGAGGACAGGTGGTATCATTTCATCTGCATGTGTAAATTAAAAAACTGTCGAGACGGGATAACTCTGGTCTTTACAGAGAAATTTGATAACTATAATTATGCCTACTGATACTTGGAATCGTCACCACATTCTTTCCCTCGCTGACTTCACCGCCTTTGAATACGATACTGTTTTGCAAACTGCTGCCAGTTTTCAAGAGGTATTATCGCGGCGGACAAAGAAAGTGCCTACCTTGCAAGGACAAGTGGTGGCGAATTTATTTTTTGAACCATCGACCCGCACTCGCAGCAGTTTTGAACTTGCGGCTAAGCGCCTCTCAGCAGATACGCTGACCTTTGCCTCAACAACTTCTTCTATGACAAAAGGAGAGACTATTCTCGATACAGCGAAGACGTATTTGGCGATGGGAACTGATATCATGGTGATTCGCCATCGAGAGGCGGGAGTACCGAATGCGATCGCCCAGGAAATGGATCGTCTAGATGTAAGAGTCAGCGTCCTCAATGCTGGTGATGGTCAGCACGAGCATCCTTCCCAAGCGCTACTAGACTTATTTACTATTTGTACTCTTCTTGACCCAAATCATCCCCGGCTCGAACTTTTAAAGAATAAAAAAATTGCCATTGTTGGCGATATTCTACACTCGCGAGTGGCACGCTCAAATATCTGGAGTTTGACGGCAAGTGGTGCCCAAGTGCATCTAGTAGCACCACCCACCCTCTTACCTAAGTTATTTGCAGAGTTTGTTACCGATGAGGGGGAGATGGGAACAAGGGGAACTCCCCATTACCCCATTACCCCAGAGGGGACCCCGAGTTCCCCACTCCCCACTCGTAAGTTATTTCTCCATTGGGAGTTAGAACCAGCTTTGCAAGATGCTGATTTTGTCATGACCTTGCGCTTGCAAAAAGAACGCATGATGGCGCATTTATTACCTTCCTTGCGAGAATATCATCAGATGTTTGGGATTACACACTCTAAGCTACAGCTGTGCAAGCCAAACGTAAAACTTTTGCATCCTGGTCCTGTTAACCGTGGTGTCGAAATTAGCTCTGAATTAATGGATGACCCGGAATTTAGCCTTATTCAGGCGCAAGTTACTAGTGGCGTCGCCGTTCGGATGGCGCTGTTGTACTTGATAGGAAGTGGCAAGGTTTAGGGATTTCCAAGAAATAAATTATCCATCTTGTGGGGTGGGCATAAGCGCCCGCCCAGTTGATAGGACGGGCGCTTATGCCCAT
>CAZZXJ010000412.1:0-6153 GCA_964657905.1 uncultured Stigonema sp. | reverse complement strand
CGCGTCTCTACACGTCTGAATTTCTCACCAATAAACCTTAACCGAACCGTATTGGTGCCCACCTTCTTTCTTCTGTAGGTGGGCACTGCCCACCCTACATGTTTATTCGCGCCTCTGTATCCAACAGATGTAGGGTAATTACGAATTAGTAATATCGTATGCTGCTAATGGCTAATTGACGAATTACAATTAGCCATTAGCAGTTAAATTCCAGAGCCATCCAAGAACTCTTCTATCACCTTATTTTCAAGGCGGCAACTGCGAGTCTCAGTCACGGATGCCTCATGAGTTAAAACGTGGGAATTAGGAGCGTGAGGTACTCTCACTGAGACTAAAGCAGGAAACGAAACAGGTGCATGCGCTTGTTGCATCTGTTGAACTTGTTGTTCGAGTTGCTCTAGTCTGTCTACCAAAGCACGTATCACTTGGGCTTCAGCATCAGGCAAAAGCCCGTGTTCTAACGGATCGACCCGAACGCCGGATCGATAAATAATTCTACCAGGGACGCCAACAACAGTACAGTCAGTAGGCACATCTCGCAGGACAACAGACCCAGCGCCAATGCGAACATTTTTGCCGATTTGGATATTCCCCAGCACTTTTGCTCCAGCTCCAACTACGACATTTTCCCCCAAGGTGGGATGGCGCTTACCACATTCTTTACCTGTACCACCAAGGGTGACACCTTGATAAATCAGGGTATAGTTTCCGATAATCGCTGTTTCGCCAATCACCACGCCCATGCCGTGGTCAATAAAAACACTCTGTCCTATGACTGCGCCTGGGTGGATTTCAATTCCAGTTAAAAACCGAGCAATATGGGAAACCAGGCGGGGGATAAAGGGAAGACCAATGCCATACAGCCAGTGAGCCAGCCGATGTAATAGCAGAGCTTGTAAACCGGGGTAGCAAAACAATACTTCCAACCAGTTACGAGCAGCTGGGTCACGTTCAAAGATGATGCGAAAGTCTGCAAGGAGTGTAGATAGCACGCTTTTTGTACCCTCGTTTTGCCAAACAAGTCACACACTATCTTAACTTCTTGTTGGTTGTTAGTTGTTAGTTGTTGCTTGTCGGTTGACCTTCCTACTAACCACTCCCCACTCCCCGACTCAGTGTTCAAGTTGGAAGAACACGCCGCCTTTAAGCAGTCCTGTCTCGCTACTGTAACTACTAACTGTGAGCGATCGCAGGTTGTGGAAAAACGGCTTGCCTACTACTTCCACAAGCTGGAGAATTGGTAGCTGACGCTCTAGAATCTGCTGGCTCTTTGTCCAGTCAAGATATATATAGCCTTGGTTAGGTTGGGGGATGGCGGCGATGCTGTCTTGGAAATTGCGATTGTCAATTAAGGAATTTTCCTTGAGATTAAGGACTTCATCCATTGCCTCTATAGAGTTGGTGATAATCTCGTAATTGCCTTGGGTTGTGTGTACTCCACGCACTTTTGCCTGAATGGTGAATGATTCTCGGTATGAAGGAATGGCAGATTGAGTCGTAGCAGTTGTTAACTCTGTCCATGCGGAGATTTGTTGATTGCTTAGGTTGAGGGAACTGAGCGAAAGTCCATGTGACGAAGCGATTTGATCCAAATGCGAAATTCCTGCTGGTGTTGCGTCTGATTTTTCCGCTACAAAAATCCAGTCAGGAGTGGTTTGATCTGGACGGGGTAACAATCCTATGGCGTATTCTCCTTGCACCCAGTTGAAAATATCTTCTCTCCAATTTATGCCCCAGCGTTTTTGAGCATCCCCTAAAGGTTGCACCAATCTGGAAATCACATCTTCTCTAGAACTAGATATCACTGCTGTCACTTGTTTCCCAAGTTGAGCTAAATTACTTTTACCCAAATTGCTCAATTTAGAGCCAGAAATTGCCAAACCTGCTGATGCTGGAATATACTGCAATGCTCCTACAGGTTTAGAGAGTTGGTCTGATGGGGGCATTTCCTGTTTGGCGATGAAGGTGGTTTCCGCTAGCAATCCTTTAGGGTTTAATACAAGGGAAAGAATTTGGCTGTTATAGATTTGTTCCGGTAGTTCTAATCCTTGCCATTGTGCTGTTATGGGGAGATTTAGGAAAGCCACCGCCAGCGATGTTTTGGGCAGTTGTTTAGTTGCTTGCTGGTATTGGCTGGAACTCGTTAAATTGAGGTCGGAAGCCTGGACGTTATTTATTGCTTCTCGCAGCACTTTTAGATCGTTGGCAAACAAGACAAAGCGATCAGCTACAACTGCTGCTGCAAGATGATTTTGAACCGCACCCTGACGCAGATGGACGCGGATATTTTTTCGATCTCTATGCGTATAATATCCGCGTGTATCAGCTTTTTCCTGGCTCCTGGCTCCTGACTCCTGATTCCTAGCTCCTATTGGTATTTCTGGTTGATTTTCATAAATCAGCTTAACGCCTTTGTATTGTTCAACAGCTAAGTTGGCGCCAGCTAATACCCGTTTGGAAAAAAACAAATCGACAAACTCGCGGCTTTTCTCTGGGTTATTGGTCGCAAGTGCCATGAGATACCCTGGTTCTTGTCCGTTTTCGCGATCGCGATCAATATCTAAAGTGGTGACAGCCAGTGTAATTTCGTTTCCCAACCACGGTTGAATATCTTTTTGGTAATCAATATCGGTGTTAGCCAGCAAGCTTGTTTTTATCTTGGATAGATCTCCGTCACGCTGCAACACGGACAAGCGGTCTGGATTCACCAGCATTGATACCATAACTGGTGCTTGTTTAGACACGAACATAGCAGCACTTGGCTCTCGTGTAGTCCCGTCACCGCCGACTAGGGACGGACTTTGACTGGATAAGCTGTTACAACCCGTAATACTAATGAGTAGCAACACGACGACACTAGCTGCTAGGAAACTTAAAAATGAACGTTGTCTCATATTTTTTTACATAACTGGGCTTAGGTGCTTACACAAAACAATATTAAACCGCCTTCTGCAAGATAGAAGGCGGCTTCATACTAAAACTGAGTTTATAGCCCAATACAGTTGCTGTTAACGACGCGGAAAATATCTGGACGCGCCATCAGGAATCTCGAATCGGAGCTAACAACGCCTCAACCCATTGTTCATCTGCCTTTGAGAGTGCTGGGGGTGGGACAGGCTGGTGATAATCTATACGTGTTGCATAACGGGCACGCTCATACACCCCATTAAAGACCTCCTGTAAGGGCACGAAAGGCTCTGGATCGGTGAGCTTCAAACTCACTGGGAAAGTAGGTAGCTGTTGTTGCAGATTAACGCCATAGAGGTCGGCCGCAGGGCGTTGATGACTGCGACTAATCAAGATTCGATACGCGGTAGGCGATCGCATTCCTAGAATTGCCATTGGCTTACTCCCTCGCAGTAAATCCAGTTCCACTAGATGAGTAGCACTGCTGAGGATTGCCCGTCGCTTTTTCTCATAAGCCATTCGACCTTCCCCGGCTCGCTTGTTCTTTGGAGATAATAGTTCGATCACGGTAATGACCTCATCCGTGACCACCTCTCGCACTTCCAGATAGCGCTCTTTGACTGCTACAGGCATGGGTACGGTAACTCGCTCAGGACGAGACTGAGTGGCTACCGACCTATCTTCTGCAAGTAGTTGCTCTGTTGTCGGGGTATTAGATTGACCGGAGAACACAATAGCGTCTGGAATGCCAATCAGTAAGCCATCCTCACTGTCATCGCTTTGATAAGTCCGGGTTTCAACTTCCACGTAGTATTGTGGGCTAAGTTGCGGTTCGATTGTGTCTGCGATTGCCACTATGAGTCGGCTATGAAACGAGGACCAGAAGGCAGGCTGCTCCAGATATGGATCCATGCCTGGAAATGGAGAGGGCATTCGTCAAACTCCCATCACACAAGCTTTTTCTCCAGTATACCCATCAGAGTAATTACAGTACACAGCGTCAAATTTCCAAATCATAATAATCAGTTTTTTATCAAGCGTATTGCATTAAAATCGACTAAAATCCTTCTCTATTCTTGGTCTAGTCCTCTTGAGAGGACTTAAGCTATTAGCCAGGGATTTTAATCTTTGGCGCTTGTTGAACTGCTAGGGCAGAAATTTTTTGCAAACATAAATAATATATTGATTTAAAAAAACCTCATGTCAGATCAACCTTCCGGTCAACCTATTACGCAAATTAGTGTCGAGGAACTCGCACAACGGCTATCTTCAGACGAGCCTGGTATTCAGCTAGTGGATGTGCGTGAACCACAAGAAGTAGCAATCGCTCACATTGAAGGCTTTGTCAATCTACCTTTGAGTGACTTTTCTGCCTGGGCAGAGCAAATCCCAAGGCGCTTTGCTCCCCATGCTGAAACCCTTGTACTTTGTCACCACGGTATCCGCTCTGCCCAAATGTGTCATTGGTTAATCGCTCAGGGATTTACAAATGTGAAGAACGTTGCCGGGGGCATTGATGCCTACTCCATGCTAGTTGACCCAACGATACCCCAGTATTAAGCATTGAAGGGGTGTAAGGGGACAAGGGGAGCCAGCGCTGCAGGGAGCAGTTCTGAGGAGGGTTTCCCTCCGAAAGAAACTGCGGTAGGGTTTCCCTCCGAAGGCGACTGGCGTGGACAAGGAAGCAATCTCTCTCCCTTGTCTCCCTACAAGAAAGACCGAAGGTTTCTAAATTTTGCTATTCTTAAGACATAGGAAATCATTTAGGCATCTCGTCTACCGGAGTCTATCTTCAGGGGTTAGAAAAATTAGTAACTATAAATACAGCAATTTTAGGAAGCTTGTGGGATATAACGTAGGTACGTGGTGATAGATATGCTTTAAACCAAAAGCTTCCTCGCTTACGCTCAAGCTGCTGCTCATGCACTTGCCTCAGAAGTGCAATAATTTACATTTAATACAAAAAAATAAGTTGCTATCTCGCTTTACTATTATTAATCCTTTTTGAAATCATCTTCATAAATTTTTTCAAACTTTGATGAAAATCTGCCTTTAGTAAAATATCCTTATGCAAGTCCAGCTAACTAATCGACAACAGCATATACTTTGGGCAACAGTACGTCACTATATTGCTACAGCAGAGCCTGTTGGTTCCAAAGCTCTGATCGAGGAGTATAACCTAGGTGTTAGCTCAGCCACAATTCGCAATGTTATGGGCGTGTTAGAAAAATCTGGGTTATTGTACCAACCCCACACCTCTGCAGGACGCATACCTTCCGACTCTGGTTATCGCATTTATGTAGATCAGCTGATTACACCATCGGAAATTTTAGCACGAGAGGTAGAGGTAGCACTGCAAAACAGGCTCAAGTGGGAAGATGGGAGTTTAGAAGCTCTGCTGCAAGGAGCAGCGCAGATCCTAGCAACCTTGAGTGGCTGCATTAGCTTGATTACTATGCCGCAAACCGGGAGCGCATTGTTGCGACATTTGCAACTGGTGCAAATTGAAGCAGGACGCATTATGTTCATTGTGGTCACGGATAGTTATGAAACCCATTCGGCGTTGATAGATTTGCCAAAAGCAGGGGAAGAAACACCACCGGATGCAGAGGTAATTGACCGGGAGTTGCAGATTGTTTCTAACTTTTTAAATAGCCATTTGCGGGGGCGAAGTCTGGGGGAATTGAACGCCCTTGACTGGAGTCAATTAGACCGGGAATTCCAATACTATGGGGAATTCTTGAAAACATCAATTACGGAATTAACCCGTCGTACTTTCACCCCAGCTGCTACACAAATTATGATTCGCGGTGTAGCAGAAGTTTTACGTCAGCCAGAATTTTCTCAACTACAGCAAGTGCAAACAATCATCCAGCTGCTGGAGGAAGAACAAGAGCAACTGTGGAGATTAATATTTGAGGAGCCGGAGGCGGATGAGGTAGGTAAGCCACGGGTAACAGTTCGCATAGGCGCAGAAAACCCTCTAGAACCTATACGCACCTGTTCCTTGATTTCTTCCACCTATCGCCGAGGTGCAATATCCGTAGGGAGTGTGGGAGTTTTAGGCCCAACACGCCTAGATTATGAAACTGCGATCGCTGTGGTAACAGCTGCTGCGGATTACTTAACTGAGGCTCTAAGTTGTTTCAATCCTTCATAATTAAACTTAAAATGGGCGGGCAGGATGCCTACCCCACAAGAAGTTGAAGAAGGAGTCAGAAGGCAGAAATGAACAGGGTGTGGGGT
>CAZZXJ010000411.1:0-6160 GCA_964657905.1 uncultured Stigonema sp. | reverse complement strand
GCCAATAAATCCGGTAGCACCAGTAACAAAAACACGCATGAGTTAGTCTCTTTATATGTGGTTGATAAAATTCACTCGGGCTTCATCGCCTGAATCCTGAATATCTGCTAAAACGGAGTTGAACTCCACATTTCATATAGTAACGGAGACAGTCTCCGTTTGCAAGCTCTTTTGCATGGCTACGAAACGTTCACAATCTTCAGACCGAAGTCCACGGCGTGACGCGCAGCGGAATCGCGAGCGCCTTCTCGAAGTGGCAAAGCAGGCGTTTTCTCAGTACGGTGCCAACGCAAGCCTAGACGAAATCGCCAAGGAGTCCGGTGTCGGCCCGGGAACCTTGTACCGTCACTTCCCGACCCGTGAGGACCTTCTGGTGGCGGTTTATCGGAGTGAGGTAGAAAAGCTGGCAGCGGCGGAACGGCAGTTTGCTGAGACACTGCCTCCACTCGAAGCGCTGCGCGCCTGGATGCTGTTGTTTGTTGACTACATTGCCGCGAAACAGATCATCGCCCCTGCGTTGAATGCCCTGGTGGGAGATCCGAAGCAGGTTTTTGAAGGTTCATACACCCAGATCTGGGAGGCAATTCGGGCACTGGTGAAACGGGCGATCGAAAACGGCGACATCCGCGAAGACCTCGATCCGATCGATCTGCTCCGGGCTTTGATTGGCGTTGCCAATGTGGCATCCACTCCTGACTGGCAGCAAAGCGCCCGGCGACTGGTAGATATTCTCATCCTCGGTTCGCGCTCAATAAAGTGAGCGGCTGGTTGAGATGCTCGCACTGTATTGCAAAGTCGGGCGGTTGTGTTGCAAAAACTAGTGGTAGTCTGGTAGTGCGAACGCTGTCGAGAACGGTGGTAAACACCGACGTAAACCTAGCATTACAAGCGCCCATAGGTTCGTCCCTGACGATCTTGTGCCCGACAGTCAGGTGATAAAAATCGACATCATTGTCAGTTCGATATTATCATATGTGGGGAAAAAAGTCAAACACAATTGTGTTTTTTAGCAACGTTTTAGAGTAGACGATCACACGAGAGTGCAGATGACGCTGAAAACCTAGCATTTCTTAGCATTTCTGGACATAACTGTATAGTTCGTTCGTTAATTGTGCTCCGGAAAATTTTTCCGAAAATTTTCCAGCAGGGACGACACCCTGATTTGTCTTTTTAGGGCAATCCACTCAGCACGGGTTGCTCCGTGCTTGTAGGAGTTACAAGAGCTAATCCCCTTACCTATTGGGGTTATTGGTCCGGTCGATGCCAACCACGGTTTCCACTGCTGTATCAGAATTACGTTGCTTCTGTCGCGCTGACCAGCCCTTCGGGCAAGGCAGAAGGCAGGAGGCAGCTATGCTGAAGGTTTGAAGTAACGGATTATACCAGCAATTGATGCCTTCTGACTTTAGTCTTGACCCTCACGGGTCCAAGCCCCCACCAAATCTTTGATTTGGTGGTCTTCAATCAGTGGCGGGTCCAAGCCCCCACTGATTGTCTTTCCTTCTGCCTTCTGCCCTCTGCCTTTCCTTTTGACAAACTCCACCGGGGCATTGGTACTCGCCTCTAATCGCTGTTTTAGTTCCTGTTGTTCGACTTGTAACTGGTTTAGTTGTTTATTTATGTAGGTCTTGATGAACTGGGACGGCTTTTTGGGATTCGCCACCCTCATGCAGCAGTGCCAAGAAGCAACGCATCACTTGGGGGCACTTTAGGCTCTTGGTGGCGAATTCTGAAGGGAGTTGGGGAAAAGCCTGCATCACTTGGGGGGCGTCGTATCCAAAAAAGCGCTTTGATTCGTGAAGTGCGCCGCCAGACTGTTGAGCATCGCTATAAGGCTTGTGCAGAATCATTTCGATTTCTGTCCAGTCCCCGTCCTGGCAATTCTTTACCCGTTCAATTACCCCGTTTGCTCGCGCGTTGAAACTCTAGGCTGATGATTGAACCCTACCAAGCAAGCGCCATTACCTGCGCTTGCTTGAGCCCTGGAACCGAGAAACATTTCAAGTGTGATTTGTCCTCATTTGTGGTATCAGGTGCGGTCACAACGTCATTAAATACAATACAAGCTTTGCGTTGCTGCTTAGCTTTTTTCTTTATTGTTGACTTTGTTGACAAACGACTCGTCAGTCATAGCTTCGTTTTCAAGGTGTTCAAGCACCATAAAAGCACAAAGTTTTCCGGGGAAAATTTACCCCGCAAGTGTTGTGGCGGCTTCGATTGTCCGCCCAAAACGGGGCGTGGCTACAAAAAAACCTTTTGGCGAGAGCTGCCGGACACGCTTATTTTTGCTTACTTACTGTCTTAACTTTGCCTCAAATCTGTCCGGCGCCACGCCGCGCAAAGTGCTGAGCGGCGTGGTTTTTCCGCGGACGAACGAGATCAATTCGCGCGGCGTGGATCTCACTGTCTCACGCGCTTGATCGCTTAACACGAACGCTCGCCAGTCGTCTAGTAGGGGCGACCCCCTCAAGAAACTAATTTTTCTAACGTAAAGAACGCTCAACACTTTCTCATCCAGTCCTCTCTATGGATTGACGCACAGTGAGTCTTACCCCTAGCCCAATACTCAATATCAATTTTGATCAGGTAGCCTTGTCATCGTGAACTGCTATTACTTTCCCTTTCTTCCACTGGCAATCGCCATCATGATAAAACTCGATTCTGTCGCCTTTTGCTCTCGGGGAGTTTGCCCTGCTTGTGTGGGTACTAGAGCAACCCTATTTGTAACCGTGTATCCTGGATTAGTATCAGGTGTAACTGAGTCGGTTACAGCATCAATTGCCAGCAGCATCAGAATCATTTTCGGACTGGCAGCAGTCAATTACCTTGCCGCTTCATCTTCCCTTGACTTGAATGGACAATCTTGGTAACAACGGCATGTTCTCGTATCAACAAGACCAAGGCATCTTTTCGGGGGAAGATTCCCCCGAAAAATGCCGCATTAAATGACAAACGCCCTTCTTTTTAGACGACAAAACCGATAAATGTCAACCGCTACACCCTCAACGCAGGTATTGATTGTCCATTCAAGTCAAGGGTTCACCCAACCCACAAGCGTTCTTTGACTCCAAATTCTTTTCTTTCCGCATTAATACCAAGCAATGCCCCGTGCATCAGCCAATAGCTCTCGACAAAGGTAAATTTGACTCGTTAAGCCACTCATACAACCGAGGCGATAACTGCTCCAACCGCCGTAGTTCGTTTACCGCAATTTTCTCCAATACCAGCACCGCACACCACCGCCTCTCAGTAGTCCAGGGCTGGAGAATGGCTTTAATAGCCTCTACCCCATGCTCAATACCCGCCCTAAGTAGTTCGGCACAAGCGATTATGGGGGTGTTATCGCCGTCAGATGGCTCAAAATCCGAAAGTTCGGGGTTCTCACTCTTTGTATTCACCCCCTCTCCTAGGGGTTTCCCTATACCATTAAGGGGGGGGGTGGATACGGTTCGATTTGGTGGCGCCACCCCGTACTGGGACTGCAACGCAGCCTGATATCGCTGTTGTGACTCGGCTGCAATACGCGCCCGTTCTTCTTTCTCTGCACGCTTTTGTGCGCGGTGAGCAATTACCGCTCTTGCAAAGTCCAATTCCTCCTTAGATAACGAGTAATATGTAACTTGTTGACCGCGTCCTCCTTTTTTGCGGGAAACTAGCTTTAGTCCCAGTTGGTCAACCAGTACCCCCAACAGCCACATTGGTTCGCATTTCTGGGGAACCGTGAACCCAAGAATCGCTTTAACATGGGCGGCACAAGACTTGGCAATTTCAGTCATTCTCACCAAATCGGGGTCGGCTGCAGTAACTTCCGTACCATCGATTAAGCGTTTAAGGATGTCTCGTAGCCCCAAAGTAAACCTAGCCAACCACGAAGCTGAGTAATTCCCCCAGTCGATACACAAAGGTAAGTGGAATCGCTCCTGGCGGTCTTTCTCTGTCACAATAGTTGGTGGTAATGGGTATAACTTTCCGTTATGTGGGTCAGCGATCGTGCCGTCTGGCTTTGATAGAATTGCCTCTAAAGAAGCTAGAGCCCTCACAAGACGGCCACCACTATCTTTTTCGACCAGTGTTTCTGTTACCTCCATGCCGTAAGCATCATGAATGCGGAATTTCTCACATTCAAAAACGAACTCGGGTTTGAGGTAGTCTTTGCTTTGACGCTGGCGGTACTCACTCGCCGTGATCTTTTCGGCTTTGGCAACAGCTGCATAATAAGCAGTGTCCAAAGCAGCCGCGGCATTTTTCAGACGCTCTTGGGCTAGTTTATCCTCTTCTGCCCCCATAGGTATAATTTGGTTGCCCATCTCGGTCAACAGGTCGCGCAAATCTGCCCGTAGGTTGTTGATTGATTGGTGACGGGCAGCCTGAATATGTACGTACGCATCCAACGCCCAGTCTTTCTCAGCACCCCGGATTCCCGTTTGGCGGTCAATCCGCAGCAGAAAAGCTGTCATTTCGTTTGTTTGTAGCAACCGCTCTTTAATTTTGGTGGCATTGGTGTCAAGATAGCCCTTGGGTGGTTTGGGAGCAACCCAAACGTGAATCGGCACTTTGGGGCGATACCGGTATAGTTGTTGGGCACACTCGGTAGCCGTCTGCGAAACCCCGTGAAATGCCCCGTAAACCGCATCAAAATGATATTCGGGGATGTCTACCCCTGTACCCAAGCTAGGGGAGGTTAGCAGGGCATCTAGGCTCTTTACAGCGTTAGTTATGTCTTTAATGAAGGCAACGTTTTCTTCACTGCCAGAGTTGTCTGAGTGGATAGACCATACCCGTAGTCGTTGCTTACTTGAGTTAGCATCATTGTCATC
Organism: uncultured Stigonema sp.; assembly: GCA_964657905.1. Classification (GTDB taxonomy): domain Bacteria; phylum Cyanobacteriota; class Cyanobacteriia; order Cyanobacteriales; family Nostocaceae; genus Stigonema. The sequence goes on along the minus strand of CAZZXJ010000411.1, from coordinate 1,343 downwards.
GACCCTTAAGGGCACGGTTAGCGACTGTTCAAGTTTTTTAATAAAGCGCTTGGAGTCGGAAACCACCATGATTTTCTGACCCGTCATCAGGGCTGCCGAAATCTGGGCGACCTGGGCGCTTGAATCATCGCCCTCATACCAGTAAACAGTGCGCTCGCCATTCTTCCACTCATTTTTGATGATGAACGGCTCTTCACCTTTTGGACGCATTGCCCTAAAGAAGTCCACCGTTACATCGTCCATGTGCGCGTCGGCCAGGACAACAAGTGGTGCATTATACACTATATATTCCAATACCTCCAGAATCGCCGCCCGATGTTCTTTACAGGTTTTGCTGTGCAGTAGGTGAGTCAGGTACTGGCAAGCTTCATCGATAAACACGCAGCCATAAGTTAGGGCTTGGGTGTTGAGCTTGTGCAAGCTGTCAATGGTGATGCTGAGGGCAGTTGCTTTGGCTAGACCCACATAACCCAGGTCAGAGTACATCTCGGTTTGCAGGCGTAGAGCCAGATTTTTCAGCAAGTTCACCCGATGCCCGTTGTTGAGGAATCGCCCGTCTGGATGCTCATCACGCCACTGTCGCAAACTTTCAGTTTTGCCCGTGCCCATGTCACTGCATAATACCACCAGCCCGGACTGTGGTAATCTAACCGATTCCGATAGATACTTGACATTTACCCTTATATGTGGTTTGTACTTATTACTTAGTCCCCGGCAACAGTGGCGGTATGAGCGCTGGTAATCTGAGAGTGCTCTAGCATCATCGATGATGGCAGTAAGTAGTGCGTTGGCGCGAAGTCTGCCGGACAGAATCTTCTGTCCGGCGAGCTTCGCATCAACGCCACGCTCGACCACAAAATCATCTACGCCTTTTTCTGGTCCTGGTAGTAATGCTACCTCACAAATGCAGCTAACTGCCTCGATTGCCTCACCTGTACGAACAGTCGCGCTGAACACCGACCAGCGAGTTTTGGGTTTGGTTTCGTAGTCGAAGAGGATAATGAACTTGCGCCCCTTTTGTGCCAGCGACACCAAGTCGGGGTGGAGGCGTTCGTCGAAATCTCGAGTACCAACGCGCCCGTTCCAGATACCAGGGAGCGCGATCGCCACAAACCCCAGGCTCAACAAACAAGCGGCTTTTTTCTCGCCCTCGCACAGTATTACGGGGATTTCTGGATGACGCTGTACCCACTCCCAAAAATTCAGTGGATGCAACCTATCTTGCAGGCGTAGGGCTAGAGGGGAATGATACCGCTTAATATTGTACCGCCGCGCCACTAAGTCCCAAATACAGTCGGGGACATCGAAGTAGGTGACGCGGTTGGGTGTTTTGGGTGGAGATT
>CAZZXJ010000410.1:0-6164 GCA_964657905.1 uncultured Stigonema sp. | reverse complement strand
CTTATAGTGATATATTATTCCATGATGTAATGTTCGTATTTACCCAAGGCATATATTGCGCCGTACCTGCAAAGTGAAGAAAATAGTTATTGAGAAATGCTGTATTCAAGGCAGGAGTAGTGACTTTTTTGGGCGGTAGTTGGTAATGCCCTCTAGTCAAACGCTTCCAAAGTCGAATAGGTTTAATTTCTGTCTTTTTTGGTGGCAGTAAGAAGGGATAGTTCATCACCATACATGCTGACCACACTTTATTAAATTTATCATCTAACCAATGAACGCAATTAGCTTTCAGTAATTCATAGGACAATGCATCCATCTCAAAATTGCCAAGGGGAGTTTCCTCATAGTGGTGATAAGTATATTCCAGTATAGAATTATGTATATGTGGGGATAGAACCATTACTCCAGTTTGAACAACTTGATCAAATGAGTCAGGTAATAAAGCTCTTGAGTAATACTCTTCGGCATTATGAAAAGGCCAATTCCAAAATTCTACAATTCTGTTTATTAATATTTGGTCTTTTCCTGGTAATGGTTCGGAAAATTGAGCGAATGCACTAACAGCACCGACCTTATCCTCTGGTACATTAGAAACTATGCAGGGCGAATTAGGGTTAATCAAAATATCTGAATCAATCCAAACTACTTTGTCATATCTTTTAACCCTTTCATCTCCTAAAATTAAACATTTTTGCCAAGCTGGTGATCTACCATTAGCCATAGCAGAAGTATCAAGAGGTTTATCTATACACACTAAATCATAACCGTGTTTATCTGCGTATTGCTGCCAGTTTTTAGCGCAGATAGTTTTCCATCTTTGCTGGTAATGTTGACCTATCAATAAGGTAACAATAGCTTTTTTTTGCTTCATTTTATGCTATCAATAAAGGCTGCATATAAAACCATGACATATTTCTAGATTCAATTTCGCCAGTTTCTTGATTTTGAATCCACCTATATTCTTCAGTCATAGGCAATATCCATCTCTTCCAGGGGGAGTTGAAAGGTATATCATTGTATTGTCTTTTTCGCTCCCATATTCTCTCAATGTTGTGAGTGTGGGAGAACCGTGAATTAATTATTTCAGCTACACCTCGACAAATGCATTCATGTAATTCAACCAATATTTCACAGTTATCTAGTCTCGGTATTATTTCTGGATTTAACAGTTCTTTTTCTGCTCCTTCCACATCCATAATCAAGAGACATTTATCTTGTGAAGCTAATACATTTTGTAGAGATGAAATATCACATTTTCCAGCTATGGTTATTCTATTTGCTACATTATTCAATTGTGCCATTTCCTTTAATAGAGCCTGACCTTTTAACTCAGTCTCAAAAGCTATAACCTTAGTCAACGAATTTCTCCTAGCCATACCAATCGCATAGTATCCCTCAGCTGCACCAACGTCTATAATTGAAGTAAAGCTTTTAGAACATAAATCTTGAATTATTGAGTGAAGTTCTAGTTCATATGTACCTAGTATTTTAGGTGTATATGCACTACCAATACTATTCTCAACATACTTCATGCCTGCAAATGGACCAGATATAACCTTACCATTGGCTAAAGAATCAACCTGTTTCTTAGCTAAGACTGCTGGATGTAAGTGTGGTGGTAATAGACTATTGAAATATTTTTTTACAGCTAGTATCATAAATGTTTTTATTGTTTACTTCATCTGAATCTATTAATACTAAGCGGACTCTAAATAAAATTAATCAGGTAAATAACTTGGTGTAATAACTTTAGCCTTTGTCTTCAGCACTAAAGTGCTTACTACTTACTAAAAAAATTTATTGTTGCCAAATTCTAAACCAAAGTAAGATGAGTTGATTTTCCCAAAAAAATATCATCAATAAAGCTTAAAATAGTGCCATTCACGTATGTTCATGGACAAGATTTTAAAACTATATGGCGCAGCCTCCTTAGCAAGCAAAGGCAGCGCTTTGATTTCGGAAAAACAATCAAACGATTAATTCAGATTCTTTATAACACACTAATTCAGATTTTTGTCAAATTTAATTTAAGGATTTCGGGCAACGCAGAATTAATTTCTGGAGAGGTCTATTACAAATTCCGAATTATTTTGGGGGGATTTACACAAGAAAGCCTCTCAATTGAGAGGCTTAACTATGAACTTGGAGAAACTTTAACCAAACAAGCTAGGTCCTGCTACTGCTAAAGCACCGGCGATTGCTGAAGCTGCGAGGGAAACCAAAGCCGTGTTAAATAACCACCAAGCCGCACCAGCCACAGCTTTTTTAGTTTCAAGAGCTTGCTTTTGAGCTTGGTCTTTGATGGCTTTCAGGCGTTTTTGCGTTTCCGACTGGATACGTTCGGCGCGGTGCAGCACACTATCTCGCGCTGCTTCAATTTGGTCGATAATTTTATTAGCTTGCTCCTCGGAAATATCCTCACGAGAACTAATAATAGCAACTAGAGTCTCACGATCAAATTGACTGAGGCGATCGCGCAACGCATCAAATCCGGCTTGCGGATCGTCAAATAATTTGGCAAAGTCTTGCTGAATGCCTTCTGGGTTGAGTTCCGGACGCTCTAGGGAGTTGAGATAGTTGCGAATAGAGCCACTCGTCTGATCAAGCAATGATTGGACCCTTTGCTGGACCTGCTGAAATTGTTCAACAATGGAGTTACGAACAGATTCGATTTGATCTACAATCCTGTTTGCTTCCTCTTCTGAGATATCCTCACGCTGGGAAAGTACTGCCACAAGTGTAGAGCGGTCGAATTTGGAGACGCGATCAGCTAAACTTCCCACTCCGGCGCGGGGAGAAGACAACAGCAATTGCAAATCGCGCTTGATAGCTTCCGGGTTAAGTTCTTCTTTGTTGGTGTTCCGCAGGTAGTCTTCCAGATTGGCTTCAAAATCTAAAACCTGTTGAGTCGCGCGGTTTGCGAAACGTCGCGGTGCTTTGACAATGTTACCAATGCTTTGTTGTACAGAGTCGATGATTTGATTAACTTGCTCCTCACTCAAGTCTTCGCGTTGCGTCAACAGTTTGACCAAGGTTTCCCGGTCAACTTGAGAGAGGCGATCTCTTAGTGCACTAGCACCCTCTTGAGGATTATCCAGCAATTTGGTCAAATCTCGCTGAATGCCTTCTGGGTTGAGTTCTTCTAGTTTGGTATTGCGGAGATATTCTGCGATCTCACTCGTCGTTTGATCGTACTGCTGTTTTGCCTGATCTGCGACTTTCTCGGGGGAACGCAAGATGCCATCCCGTACTGATTCTATCTGGTCAAGGATTTGGTTGACTTGCTCCTCACTCAAATCTTGACGCTGACCGAGTAATTTTACTAAGGTATCACGGTCAAATTGTGAGAGGCGCTTGCGTAAGAGACTGATTCCCGCTTCCGGATCTGACAGCAAAACTTTAAATTCACGTTTGATGCCTTCAGGATTCAGTTCTTCTTTGTTGGTATTGCGCAGATATTCTTCTACTTTTTGCCGCAGTTCATCAGCTTTGGCTGTAGCTTGTTCTTGGAGTTCTTTGCCACGATTTAAGATCTGATCGCGCGTACTTTCGAGTTGACCAACAATATTATTAGCCTCCTCTTCGCTGATATCTTGGCGTTGCTGGAGCAGCTGCATAAGTGTATCGCGGTCGAATTTCTTGAGGCGATCGCTTAAATCTTCAAAACCCGCATCTGGGTCTTCCAGTACCTTTGCGAAGTCCCGTTCAATACCTTCTGGGTTGAGTTCTTCTTTTCCAGTAGAACGCAGATAATCTTCGATGCGTGTGCGCAGATCTTGCGATTTCTGGTCTGCTTCCGCCTGCTGGACAATTTTTAAAACATCAGTGCGATCGCCTTCCAACTGTTCGGCAATTTCCTTTACCTTAGCTTCACTCAGATCGCCTCGCTGTTTCAGCAACGCCGTAAAATATTCAGAGTTAAGTTCCGCCAAATCCCGACTAACAGTTGCAGGATTTGCCTCTTGGTCATAGATGACTTCTTGGAATTCCTCTTTAATCGTGGCGCGGTTGAAATGCCACGGCAAAGAATTCAGTATGTATTCTTCTACATCCGCCTTAATAGTGTTTTCATGTGGCGTCGGTGATTTTTCAGCTACTTTTTCGGTGGCTTTATCTGTTAGCTGTTTCAGCTGCGTTGTAATTTTATCGACATCTAAATTCTGAACTTTTCCTTTCAGCTTTTGCAACTGAGGTGTAATTTTTTCCAGATCGATATTCGACAAGTTTACTCTGCCTAAAACTGCTGGTACAGCAGCGCTTAAGCCATATTCAATGACTTGCTGCATCACACCATTGCTTTGCTTACCGTTGCTGACTCCAGATGTAACTAGTTCACTCAGCCGTTCACCTAACTTTTCGGAATTCAGATCTTCGGGAGAGGCTGATTTGAGAAAATTAATCACTTGCTCTGTGGGATTTTGCCCATTGAGAACTTGCTTCCAAGCGGCTTCAAGTTGGTCAGCAATTTGATTGGTTTCTTCTTTCGAGAAATCTGTACGATTGCTGATTAAATCCACAAACGTCTGGCGATTGACATTTTTCAGGACATCGCTATCCCCGATAGATTGCAAATCTGCATCACCCAGCAGCTTGTCAAATTGACTGCGAATTTCTTTGACATCCAGTTGCGGTAATTGTAGAGAAGCAACAGAACTCTGGAGTGTATTACGGATGCTTTCCGGGTCAAAGCCTGAGGTCAATTCGCGCCGGACTGCGGCTGTAATTTCCTCGGCGGTAGAAACCATTTGGTTTTTTGCAGCATTAGCGCCCATTGCAGCAGTTGCTGTACCCATCAGTCCTTGAAAGCCAGAAGTAGCAGTGCTGACAACAGAACCAATCAAGGAACCTACTGCTGATGAACCCACCCACACTAGCACTGAGAAGTAGGTAGACCAGATGACTACACCAATAATCGCACCCAGAAGCGTACTCTCGATTAAGCTCAGTTTCACCGCGAGAAAACAAGCGCTGAATAATGCAATCGTTGCGGTAACTAGTGCCCAAAGACCAGCTGCGGTTTCAACTTTGCGAATCGTTCCACCCAAGCTTTCTGTGGAATCATCACCTGAGTTATTCCCTAAAGAAGCAATTCCTACGGCTACAGAGAAGTTTGTTAATAGTAATTGGAAGGCAAATGCCATCACTACACCAGCCAGCAAGGCAACAAAAAATTTCGGACCAGAAAATATCAGTGATGCTTCTTCTGGAGTGACAAATTCCTGCGCCACAATTATCGGTGCTAACCCAAATAGTGACCAACACCCTTGAAAAGCAAATTCCGCACTTGAAAACATGGTATTTTCCTCATCTACAAGCAATTACACAGTTATAGTTTATACCAAAATGCTCACCATAAAAAAACATTGAAGAAGGAGTCAGAAGTCGTGACGTCAGTCGTCAGAATCAATCAGTATGGGATTCAGACCCCCACTGATTGAAGACCACCAACTTTCCAATTTGGCTCCGTGCTTAAACCCCTTTATTCATCCGCCAGTCGTACAGAATACATGCGCTCATTCTGACGAAGTAGCGCATGTATTCTTTCTTGTTAAATGTAGGGTGCGCTATAGCGCAGCCGTAACGCACCATGATTGACTATTACTTATGACCACCAAACCATTTAGAGGCGATCGCTCCCAAAGCTGCTCCGATTACCGGATTGCTGAGAAACTTCATAATCGCCGGTTGCTCCGCTAGCACCTCGTGGAAGACGTCGGGGTGGTTGTGATAGGTGAAAGCTGCGAGTTTGCTGACATCATCAGCACTCATGCGGTTGGGATTGTGGGTAGAAAGACCCAGTTGTTGCTCTAGATGATGCTCGTCCAGACCTCTTTGCTTTAAGTGCTTGAAAAAGGAACGGGCGACATCATCCCGTTCATTAGGCTTGATCTGGGCGATCGCTTTTTGAAGTTCTGGCTCCATTTGGCTTGGAGGGATGCTGTCGTGATTTAAAGACTTACCAAACAACTGGCGACGTTCTTCATGTGATGAACGCTGGGCAAAATCGTCAAAGTTTTGGTATTCCTTTTTTGGGTCAGATGGGACTTCTCCGAGGGATTCGGTATTACCACCAGCCAAATCTTTCATGATTTGGCGTTTATATTCTTCGTTACTAGACATGTTTGTGATCTCCTTATTTGAAATCAAATTTTATTGAACCGCCT
>CAZZXJ010000409.1:0-6168 GCA_964657905.1 uncultured Stigonema sp. | reverse complement strand
TCAACAACTAACAAATAGATTATGAGTAAACTCGCTTATCTTCAATGTCCGACTGGTATTGCTGGTGATATGTGCCTGGGAGCGTTAGTAAGTCTGGGTGTTCCCTTGGAGTATTTAACTGAAAAGCTGAATGGATTGGGAATTGAGCAGGAGTACAAGTTAAGGGCAGAAGTGGTCCACCACAATGGTCAACAAGCAACTAAAGTCCATGTAGATTTAGCAGACGTGAATCACCATGATCACGAACATAGCCACCATCATGGACGCCACTTGCCAGAAATTGAGCGAATGATTCTCAAAGCAGGGTTGCCGAAAAGGGCAGAAGCTTGGAGTTTGGCAGTGTTCCGGCAACTCGCAATAGCAGAAGGGGCAGTGCATGGCATTGCCCCTGAAAAAGTTCACTTCCATGAAGTGGGTGCTGTGGATGCAATTGTAGATATTGTCGGCACTTGCCTAGGGCTGGATTGGTTGGGTATTGTTTCAATCCCTGTTTCAATCCCTAGTAGGGAGTTCGATGTCAGCCCCGATCATATTCTACACCAATCTACAGATAAGTCTAGTGACGTAGGATTGCCTCTAATCTACTGCTCGCCCCTGCCAACTGGTGGGGGAACCGTGCGGGCTGCCCACGGTCAGATGGCAGTGCCGGTACCAGCAGTGTTGAAGTTGTGGGAAATGCGCGGTTGTCCTGTTTATAGCAACGGCATTGAACGGGAACTGGTGACACCAACAGGGGCAGCGATCGCTACGACCCTTGCCACAAATTTTGGTTCGCCACCCCCAATGACTATTAAACAAGTAGGACTAGGCGCCGGTTCACTTAATTTACCTATTCCTAACATTTTGCAACTTTGGCTAGGTGAAGCCGCGGATGTAACGAATGAGTTATCTGTGGGACTGACAAGTCCACCATCCGTTACATCCACTAACTTATCGGTTGCGACTAGCCCATATCTAGAAAATATCTCAGTTCTGGAAACCCAAATTGATGACTTGAGTCCGCAGGCGATCGGTTATGTGTTTGAGGCGTTGTTTGCTGCGGGTGCTTTAGATGTCTTTACTCAATCTATAGGCATGAAAAAATCTCGTCCGGGAATTTTACTGAGTGTGATCTGCCATCCAGACACTTTACTGAGCTGTGAAGCGGTTTTATTTAGTCAAACTACTACTTTGGGAATTCGTCGATCTGATCAACAACGCGCTATTCTACAACGGGAAATTCAACAAGTGGAAATTCCATACGGCGTAGTGCGCGTGAAGGTAGCATGGACAGGACAAGCAAAACAGAAAGTTATAGCTAACGTGCAACCAGAATATGAAGATTGTGCAGAATTAGCGCGAAAACACAATATCCCTTGGCTAGAAATTCAGCGGCTAGCACTACAGAATTGGTATCAAAGGAGTCAGTAGCCAGGAGACAGAAGTCAGGAGTCAGAATATGGAAATCTCCTGACTCCTGACTCCTGACTTCCCTATGCCCTATTAACTAATCAACAGCATCCTTGACTGCATCACTTCCCTTGTCCAAGTTGCTTTGGGCATTCTTGGCAGCTTGCTCTGCTGTGCCTTGGACAAATTCCTTAGCCTTTTCAATTACGTTTTTACCTTTTCCTGCTACGTCTTCGCTTGTCTGTTTAGCACTAGACTTCACATTGTAACCAGCCTCTGTAGCAGCCCTGTTCGCTGCTTCGCCTGCTTTTTCGGCTGTGCGCTTAGCGTTATACTTTGTATCCTCAGCTGCGCCCTGAACATTATTTGCTGCATCTTTAGCAGCATCCTTGGTGTTTTCCTGGATATTTTCTACACCCCGCTTAGTTCCTTTGGCAAAATCCTCAGTGGCGTCCTGAGTTTTTTCTTTAATATTTGCAGCACCCCGCTGAATATTCTTGCCTAATTCTCCTCTATCGTCTAAGACACGGCGGACGTTTTCTTGTACGTTGCTAGAGCTATTATCGAGATGTTGTTCAGCGTTTTCCTTAAGAGACTCGGTTTTAGCTTTTACGTCAGTTTTGGCTGCTTTCGATCTGGGATCTGTGTCACTAAAGTTATTCATCCCACCTTCGTAAGGAGAAGTGACATCCGTGCCTTTGGGAACATACACTTCGGAATTAGGCTCGGCGGATTGGGGTCCTTTGATGTTACGGGGCGTTTCGTAGGACTTAGGCGTATTTGTTTGTGGCGTTGTGGCGTCTACAGGAGCATTACAAGCTTGTGTAAACAACAGGAAAATGACTGCAAAAAAAGCCGTTAGAATCTTGACCGGGCGAATGTTTTTCAGCCGAGAAATGAATTTGTTCATGGTGCTACTCCTTGTTTTTTTGACAAAGTTAAACGTTGACCAAATACTGGCTCAACACTTTTGGATTCTAAATTTGTGATTTTAGCTCAATCTCAAATCTAGAATCAGCAAAAAATGAATTCTATTTTCTTAGTGCTGGATTTGGTTGCAACTCGGGTCTAGCACCTGCTTCATTTGCTTTTTCTTTCAAAAAGCCTGAAGCTTCTTCTACTGCCTCTTTTACAGTTTCAATTCTGTCTTTAACTCGAGATCCTAAATTGGGATCGCGCTGAATTAAACCACCCGCTTCAGGCTCTTGGAAGTCTTTCAAAGTTTTAATTGGCAATTGTTCTTCTTTGTATATTTTACCCTCTGGCGTCTCTGCACCCGGGTAAAGTAACTCGGATTCTTTAGTGGTAGCAATCAATATTTGTGAGTTTAGCTGTAAGCTAGATTGGTTCCTCCCAGTATTCTTTGGGGTGTTATTAACCTTAGGGTCAGTGGACATATTCAAGTTGGTGTATTTGTCCCCACCACCTTTATACGGATTGTTAGCGCCACCAGCTTGTACAGCAGGATTATCTGGGTTCGCACCTTGAGCGTTTACTGCACCACTACAAGCAGTGCTTGCCATCAACAATACACCCGCAAAAAATACGGTGAGAATTTGGCGCAGTCGTAGTTTTTTTAGAAAAGTTGTTAAAGCTTTCACAAATCCCTCCTTTCAATTCCCCACAAGCAAAAAATTTTAATTAACAGTTTTGTTAATTAAAGTAATAATCTTTTGGCTTGCTAGATGTTGATAATACCTAACCTTCAATTATATAACCTTAGCAAGTAAAAGCAAAGCTTGCCTCTAGCCTAGGTCACATTATTGTTACCACCAATATACTCTTTTTATCTAACTAGCGAGAGATATAAGTTCCTATGATTACCTTTTAATTTAGTCTTTTAAATTTCTATAAGTTTCAATGTTATATAAGTATTTAGTTATCAATTTATGCTTGTTGTCTTAAGCCTCTAGAAGGATTATAACTGTATAAATTAAAGGTTATGTCAACACGTTGATTAAAGCTGATCCCACACAGGAGAATCTACCAATGCAGATTTTTGTGGGGATACTTATCTTAGTTAACACAAATTAACATAAGGGAGACAAACCCAAACGTCAATATAAGTTTTTTATAAATTAAACTGCCAAGCTTATGAAGCAAATTTTACGCTGGTTCATTTTGGGCGGAACACTATTTTTTTTGGGGAAAGCCCTCAAGGAACATTGGCTTGAGGTGACAGCAATCCGCATTGAACCAGTGGGATGGGCAATCATAGCGATCGCCACTGGTGTAACCTTACTCGCACACATATGGGCGGGTTGGGTATGGACTTGGGTTTTCCAACAGTTCAATCAATTTGTAAACACTTCTTTATTCATCCAAGTTTACCTAAAAACAAACATTGCCAAGTATTTGCCAGGTAATGTCTGGCATTATTACGGGCGAATTATGGCAGCGAAGGGTGCTGGTGTTTCGACTAGTACCGCCACCCTGATTGTGTTACTAGAGCCGCTACTTATGGCAGCAGCAGCTTTAATCATTGTCCTACTTGCCAGCCTATTTGCAGCAGAAAATATCACTTTCACTCGCCAAATAGCACAACTGGTTGGTTTGCTGGGGGTACTATTTGTTATTCATCCCCGGTTTTTGAACCCAGTCATTCGCGTGTTGTACAAATTGAAGGCGAAATCTACTCCCATGAATTCTCCCAACACTGTTACCAGTCTGGAACGCTATCCCTTAAGACCCTTGTTGGGAGAATTAGGCTTTTTAGGACTGCGTGGTGTCGGGTTCATATTAACTCTGTTTGCCCTAAGTCCGGTGAACTTGAGTCAAATTCCTTTGTTGTTGGGGGCTTTTAGTTTTGCTTGGTTGCTAGGGTTGGTTGTTCCGATTGCGCCTGGTGGATTGGGGGTGTTTGAAGCTACTGCGATCGCCACGTTACAGCATCAATTTCCCACTGCGGTAGTGATTAGCACCACAGGTTTATATCGTTTAGTAAGCATTTTAGCTGAAACCGCTGGTGCCACCTTAGCTTGGCTCGACGAACACTTTAGTCAACGTTAGTAGTTAGTGGTTATTAGAACAACCAACAACCAACAACAAATTATAATTTTTTTGCATCTACATTCAACTGGGAGAATACACGATAAGTTTCTAAATTCAACTGTGAATCCCCAGGTTGTTCATCTTGTTTCATCTTAATTAAATTATAGTCAACATTCTCTGCATAAATTGCAAACGTAATATTTAAAATTTCTATAAAATTAATTATCCACTGGCATTCATCTTCTGAATATTTATCATAGTAACGAATCAAATTAGCAATACGAACTTCTAAATGACTACGCGCATTTCTACAAATCAAAATTATTTTGAGCAGAACAATTACCAGTGTTAGAGAATGCCCTTGGGAAAGCAATAAGCTGAACAATGGCGCAGGTTCTCGTCCATTTTCTGTTGTCAAATAATCAATGACTCTGTTACAACTTCTTAGTAATAAATTTTTGTCTAGAATCTCTTCATTGTGTTCAACCAGCAAAGATGATAGTTTTTCTGATAACTGCTGTCTTAAAGTTTCTACAAATTTTTGTTGTGCTACAGAAAAAAATAAATATTTTTGTATACTTTCTTTAAATTCTTGCAAGGTTTGATTTTGAGTTTGCTTGATAAATATATTAGCTATATTTTCATAGTTGAAAACACCCTTTTTGACGACAATCGTCTTGATTAAACGCAAAACCTCATCTCCCAAAATAGTGGGATTTTTGTAGCGGGTTGTACTTGCAGTAGCAGAGTGAGAATGAGCACTGTACATGGCAAGTTCAAACTTAAATTTTTCTTTTAGTTGTTTGGATATCTTTCCAGCAACCTCTTGTTGCTCTTTTGAATTTTTTTCGTCTAAAGATTGAGCAAATAATAAGTAAGAAGTGTAGCGATTGACCCAGTGTTCTTTTGCTTGCTCTTCGTATTTATATGCAAATAATTTTAGTTCTTGGTAGTCGTTACTATCAATAAAATTTTCTAGCCAACTTATGTAGATATTTCCATTTTTAATAAGGGAACTATTTGATTTTAAGTTATTTTTAAAATCTGCTAATAACTTCACTAATTCTTGAATATACTTAAATTTTTTACTGGCTTGCCAATTATTGATTAGTATGTAGCAGCAACGCTTAAATGTGTTTTTAAATTCATGTTCATTTTTGCGAAAAATTTTATATATTCCTAATTTAGGATTATAATTCACTGAATCAACATGGTCTATAAATAAACGCTTGAATTCCTGTAAAACATCTTCTGGTTGCTGGGTCTTAACGATTTCAAGCAAAAAGCTGTAAATTCTCTCTTGTGCAATCTCCAAACTTAGCTGTTTTTCGTCGGAGTTTAGAAAATGCTGGTCACCCTGACTACTTAGTAAGCTATTAACAGACATTATAATTTTCTAGACCAGATGCGCTGTTTATATTTTTATAAGCTTAACCTTAGATAATAGAAGTATCAATCTATTATTCAATATTCAGTAATCTTTTTACATAAATTTGATAAAACAGCGGAATTAAATCTCAAAAATTCTTAAATTATTTATATAAGTAAGTGGGCGGGAATAAATCACTCTTGTTTTTTTGCTGCAAAGAGCGAAGACAGCGCAACTAGGAGCCAATTCCAGTGGTTTTACATTTCTTAACATACTTGTAAATTTTTCCGCCCACCTACTTACCAGTCCTATTTTATTTGTAAAATTACCAGGTAGGGTGGGCATTGCCCACCCTACAAAATCACCTATAGCGGTTCTTAATTGCTTGCACTACACCTGTGAGCGGTACTCAGGAGTCA
>CAZZXJ010000408.1:0-6169 GCA_964657905.1 uncultured Stigonema sp. | reverse complement strand
TAAGTGGTGTAGGGTGGGCACTGCCCACCAAAAGCCGGATGTGGTGGGCAGTGCCCACCCTACGTGTATTTCTGGAATTTTCACCTATGTAATAGGATTGCTATATTAGCTAAAATAGTTGGTAAAAAACATTCTTCCTTTGAAGATGTTTCTTTACCCGGATAATTTTGTAAAAGGAGAGTCAATCTTTAGTGCCTGTTCGAGTTCGTCAACATGTTAATCCACTTGCAAACAAGTATCAAACACCCCTCAGTCCCCTAGAGTGGGAAAAACTTTATACTAAGCCAAAGCAACCAATACATCTAGATATTGGCTGCGCTAAGGGACGGTTTGTGTTAAGTATGGCGCAGATAGAAACCGACTGGAATTTCCTGGGTTTGGAAATTCGGGAACCATTGGTACACGAGGCGAATAAGTGGCGCGATGAGTTGGGACTGACAAATGTACACTATTTGTTTTGCAATGTGAATAACTCATTGCGCTCGCTTTTATCTTCCCTCCCCACGGGAACTTTACAGCGCGTCACAATTCAATTTCCCGATCCGTGGTTTAAAAATCGCCATGCTAAACGGCGAATGGTGCAACCATTATTAGTAGCAGAACTGGCAGAGTATTTAGTGCCTGGGGGTATTGTATTTTTGCAATCAGATCTTGAGTTTTTGGCAGTGGAAATGTGCGATCGCTTTGCTGCACACCCCGCTTTTCATCGACTTGGTACAGAAGAATGGCTAGCAGAAAACCCGCTACCAGTTTCCACGGAACGGGAAATAAGCACTCTTGAGAGGGGTGAAGCTGTCTATCGTGCCGTGTTTGAAAGAGTTAGGAGACAAAATTTCTAGTCTTGCTTGAGTAAAAGCAAAACCCGGGCAGTTCAGCAACTGCGCTACAACAAAGAAACAGAATTAATTTAAAGCCGGGAGGTATTGAAGATGCAGACTCAGCAGCGTTATTACACAAGAGAAGAATACCTGGCACTAGAAGAAGCTGCGGAATTTCGTAGTGAATATCGAGACGGAGAAATTGTACCGATGACCGGAGGTTCAATCAACCATAACTATATTGTTGTTAACGTATGTACATTCCTCAAGTTGGCGTTGCGTGGTAAGAATTGCAAGGTATTTACAAGTGATTTACGTCTGTGGATTCCTCGCTATCGGCAATATACCTACCCAGATGTGCTGGTGATTAAGGGAACTCCTGCTTTGCAAGAAAATCGGACAGACACAATCCTAAATCCCCTCTTGATTGTGGAAGTACTTTCAAAATCAACTCAAAAGTACGACCATACAGATAAGTTTCGGTATTACCGCTCAATTCCTGAGTTCCAAGAATATGTGTTGATTAACCAGTACGAGGTTCAAGTAGAGCATTACATAAAAACTGGAGAGGGAGAATGGCTGTTTCGGGAATACGAGACAGAGGATGCCAGCATTACTTTTTCTTCTATTGGCGTGTCCATGGCGATCGCTGATATCTACGAAGGAGTTGATTTTAACCTAAAAGAATCTGAATGAATGCCCGATTTAAGCCCATGTTTACAGTACAACCATCCACTGTTGTGGTATTTAAGCATACAGCAAAGGGCAATCACAAGAAACCAACGCTGTCATTTAAGGGGTAGTAAGCTGTTGCAAAGGTTACTTGAGATAGTGATCGCACCAGTTCACAATTTCCCAAAGCACATGACCTACCCCTTCACGAGAGCGATAGCCATGATCCTCTAACGGTAATATACAACAGCGAACTGTTGCTCCTAGTCCTTTGAGTGCTTCATATAGTCGTTCTGTTTGTAGTGGATATGTGCCAGCATTGCTATCATTTTCTCCATGAATGAGTAGCACTGGTGCTTTTACTTGAGCAGCATGAGTAAAAGGAGACATATGGATGTAAGTCTGTGCTGCTGTCCAAAAATTGCGCTGTTCCCCCTGAAAGCCAAATGGAGTCAGAGTGCGGTTATAAGCTCCACTTCTAGCAATCCCCAAGCGAAATAGATCTGTGTGTGCAAGTAAATTTATTGTAGTAAATGCACCATAAGAGTGTCCACCAATACCAATGCGTTTAGGGTCGGCAATACCACGACCTACTACATAGTCTACTGCGGCAGAAGCTCCGGCAATCAATTGCTCTACGTAAGTATCATTTGGCTCTGTTTCACCTTCACCAATAATTGGCAAAGTAGGACCAGAAAGAACTGCATAACCCTGGGTGAGCAGAAACAAAACAGAAGCGCGGCTAGGACGACTAAAAGCGTTTTCAGCCGTAGTCAACTGTCCGGCAAATTGCCGGTCTTTGAACTCCTCTGGGTACACCCAAAATAGCATTGGCAAAGGACCATCACGGGTAACATCATAGCCTGGGGGCAGATACAGTTTTGCTGATAGCTGTACACCATCTGCCCGTTGGTACTTTACCAACTCCTTGTGAATACCAGCCAGTTGAGGAGCTGGGTCTTGATAATGAGTGAGTGCACTTGTGTTCGGATGATCGCCACGGGAGAACAGAAAATAATTGGGTGGTTCAGTTTGGGACTGGCGAAGAGTAATCAAAGTTTGTGCTTCATCATCCAGCACATAGCAAATTTCTTCCAAGTATGGGTCTTGGCACTGCCATAAGCGTTGCGTTTGTAATGTTTCCAAATCTAAGCGATTCAAAAACGGATACACACCTAGAGGAGATGCACCCCGACCACTCAGGTAAATGGCATTACTATCAGGTGCAAAGCGCAGGACTTTATATCTGTAAGGTCCTGAGGTCATCAGGGGTGATCCCGGATCACCATATTTGTCTTCATAACTGCGGTCAAATAAAAGTTGCGGCGATGTTTCAGGTTGATTGGGATAAATGCGCCAGACTCGCTCTGATCTGGTATCATACCATCGTTCCCAAACAAGGGCCACATCCTCCTTACCCCATGTAATACCCCGGAAGCGATACTCGGACTGCCAGAGTTGCTGTGGTATATCGCTAAAGGGAGCATTGAGTTCAAAAACAGCATCCCGTTTGGGAACGTCACGGGTGGGATCACCGTCGTCTAAAGCTTCTAACCAATATAATGTAGCTGGTGCATCACTGCGCCAAGATACTCTCCTCCGTCCTGTCCGCACTTCATCAAACTTGGTTGAACGAGGATTGTAAAGAGGCACATCAACAACTTCGTAAATAAACTTGCCTGTATTGTCGAGTACCTGAATGCTCTTCGGAAAGTAGGAGACTGGAACTTGGTAAGAAAACGGTGGGTGTAGGGTAGCCAGTAAAATGAAGTTGCCATCGGGAGATGGTATGGCTTCGTCAATTAGACTAGGAGGTATCAACGCAGTACGGCTACCATCAAGCGTTACTTTCTCTAATGTCGAGGTTAGGTAGTATTCAAATAGTGCTTCGTCGTAGGGATTTTTTAGTAGATTTGTGTAGGTGCGATTAGGGGTTTTGTCACCCAAGTTTTCCTGAATAATTGGTCCAGGGGGAACCGCAGGTTCAATTGGAACTTCACCGCGATTACTTGGGATACACTTACAGATAAGTACCTCGTTTGATAGCCAGTGATACGGACTTCCATAAGTAGCGTTGAGGACTGGCTCTGTTAAACGCCAAGGAGTTGCTTCAGTAATATTTAGAACCCACAGTTCTAGTCCCGTTGCTTGGGTGAGGGTAAATGCCAGTTTTTGACTATCAGGGGACCACTTGATAGAGCTTATTTGGGCGTTTTCTGGTAATACCGTTGTGGTAATATTGGTGGAGGTGAGCGCCCTAATCTTCATGCTCTGGTAGGGGTTCCGCCGAGCTGGAGCATTTATTCTGGGATTTAACAGCAGTCCTGCTAAACTAACTTCTGGTTCTGCAAGCAAAGCGATGGGAACTAATAGGGGTTGCTCCAACTCCACCAACCATTCGCGATTGGGAGACAGCAGAATCTTTGACGGCGGTTGCGCATCGAGCAGAAAATTAATTGGTTCAGGGGGATTTTGCCATATTTGGTCAGAACTGGAAGTGTTGGTCATTTTGATTGATGTAAAGGCGATCGCACTTTTCAAAAGTAGCAAATACGCCCGAAATGTGAACACAAGTTTTATACCGAATAGACAGAGGAGTGGAAATTAACTATGCATTACCTGAAATCCTTGTAGAGACGCGAAATTTGAGCCAGCGCTGCCGGAGGGTTTCTCTCGCCTTATTGACAATGGTGCAAGATTTCAGTTATGGTTCGTAGTTGCGCTGTCTTCGCGACAATCTGGTGGAGGTGGGGAATAGGGAAGCCCAGAAACCCGCAAAAAACCGCGCCACATTTTAATTTTTCAGTCTGAAAAATATCAATGTTTATACTTAGTTATTAAAGTTATTTTAGCTTAAATTATGACCAATAGAGGTATCGGCATTTTTGGGAAATGTCTAATTTGTGATTCGACATCCGCCAAGGGCGCTAGCGCGTGTGGGGAGTTAGTGTAAAAATTTTTGGTAAAGATATTTTTGTCACCGTAAAACTACGGATAAGATTAGTAAGTAAATTGCAATATCAAGCTATCTTTTTGATAGATTTGTTGGAATAAAGCAAAAAAACTAACTTCAAAAAACCATGAAAAAAGAAATTGTAACAGCAGGATTTGTTCTTTTCTCGGTAATATTACCGCTGAAGGCTTATGCCGTAACATTTGATAAGTTTTTCGTTTTTGGTGATAGTCTCTCAGACCAAGGAAATGCATTTAATGCCACAGAGGGCCAACTTCCTCCTTCTCCACCATACTCCAATGGACGTTTCTCCAACGGTAATATCTGGGTAGACTATCTTGGAAAAGACTTGGGTTTAACTCCGACTCCTGTGACTGAACTTGGTAAAACTGGCAACGGTAGTCAAGGAATTAACTTTGCTTTTGGTGGTGCTACTTCTGGTCAAGATAATTCCTTTATTCCTACTCAGCCAGGAGTATTACCAACAGGAGTACAAGCTCAAGTCCAAGATTTTCTAGGAAGTGGGCAAAAAGCTGACCCCAATGCCCTCTATGCTGTTTGGGGAGGTGGTAATGATTACTTGTTTGGTAATGTTAGTGATCCGAATACAGTTGTTAGTAATTTATCAAATGAAGTGCGATCTCTTGCCCTAGCTGGTGCTAAAAATATCTTAGTGTTCAATTTACCAGATTTAGGCAAGATTCCCTATGCAATTGCTAACAATATATCTGCGCCATTGACAAATCTCTCGGCATTGCACAATGCTGAATTAGCAAGTTCTTTGAATAATTTAAGTTCAACTCTCAACGCTAATATCATTCCCGTTGACATCAACTCTCTATTTAATCGGGTGGAAGCCAACCCAGCAGAGTTTGGGTTTCAAAATATTACCAATTCTTGCTTAGTCGGTGATTTTAATGCGATCGCCGCAGGTAAATTTAGTCTATGTAACGATCCCAATGACTTTTTATTCTTTGACGGAGTTCACCCAACTACAAATGCTCAAAAACTAGTAGCTGACACAGCGTTCTCTGCAATTGAGGCACAATCTGTCCCGGAATCTTCAACTGCGTTAGGTATATTGGCAATTGGTACTTTAGGTGCAACAGGTTTATTGAAGCGCAAGCAAAAGTCACTTGTAAATGCACAAAAATCGCACGGCATCAATGTCAGTAGACCGAAAACTTTTGTGCTCCTCAAAAAAGACGATGGGAAGTTGCAATAAAAGACTTATTCTTCCGCATCTGGGCAATTGTGATTTGGCGGACCTGACGGATGTATACCACACGTGATGTTGTGCCGTCCAAAGTAATATTTGCAGTGCAAACATTGAGCAGTTTGCGATCGCACCTCTGGATCAGGTTCAAGGTCAACAATGACCCTTGCTAAAACTCCACACCCCGCAGTACCAAGGGTAGCAAGGAAGAATGCTGAGGAGTAAGGGTTGTGACGGGCGATAGCGGTTATGGTCACGCCAATCAAAATACAAGTGCTGGCACTGAAAGTCATCAGCAAGAATGAAAGAAGTTTCATTAGTTGTTTTCCAGTAATTTGTTTTCTTCTATTGGAATACCCATTTGTTGTGTCGAAATTTGGGGTTGACATAATTTTTTGTATAGTTGGGGGAGGTGCGATAGCCTATCGCCCCCGCTAGCATTCGCAATCTGAGCAGTGGTTAGAAGCGTTTTTAGGAACTGCTATTGATTGACAGTAGCTTTAAACTCAT
>CAZZXJ010000407.1:0-6179 GCA_964657905.1 uncultured Stigonema sp. | reverse complement strand
GTCATTCGTCAGGATAACTCCCTATTCTGGCTCCTGGCTCCTGACTCCTGACCACCGCTCACAGGTGTACTGCAAGCAATTAAGAACCGCTATAGATTAACTTTTGTTCAGGGGCTGTCAGCCAACTAACTACTAACAGCCCGCTTCAGACAGTTGTGTTTATTTACGGCGACTTAGTCAATAGGAATTATATGTTGTGAGTTATTCTAATTGTTCAATTCTCAATCCTGACTCCTGATAACTGCTACAAAACTGAAAACATGGAATTCGATTTTTATAGAAGTAATGAAGGCACTCCTGCAAATACTAACCGTCAAAGCTTACTGTCAAGCGGATGGCGACCATTTCACCGGGAGTTGGAGTGGGAGTTTGTGTGGCAATTATTGTGTAACGATACGCAGGAATTAACTCAAAAAAGTTTAAATTTAGCTAGTAACATTGCCGATACTTTGGGTCGAAATAATTATACTTGGTGGGCGAATTTATTGAACGTCGTATCTGATAACACTCGCTACGAAGTTGAGAAATTTTGGAATTATATTACACCTGATCCTCTCAACCCAGATTACCGTTACAAAGAAATTTTGAGTACGGAAACACCTATCATCCAATTTGTCAATCGGAATAGCATTCCGATTGATTACGTTCTTCATAGACTACAAGAAATTACTGTATTGAGAGTGTTAGGTTTGTTAGGTCGTCCTGACATTATTACCCAGTATTATTTAGAAAGAGATTTTTATTACCCTGTAGAAAAATTTCTCAACTGGGAGCGGCTTGACGTGATCCACACAGTTTATGCTTACTGGTCTAAGCACGACGTTTGGCTGCAAATTAACCCGTACGACAGGGGAAGACGACAATATACTTTAATGGCAAAAAATCTAGCGCCACTGGTTAACAAAGCAACTTACGATCTAGCAGTGATGCTGAGTGGATATCAAAGTCGCGTGGGCAAGGTTTACAGTCAATTTCCTATTCGCAGTTTTCCGCCGGATATTCAAAGCTTTACCGACACCGTACAGCAGGCGATTCTCAATCAAAAGCAGCTAGCGGTTTTGGTACACGGAGAACCGGGTACAGGTAAAACGGTATGGACACAAGCAGTAGCACAAGAAATTCTCGTGCCTTTAGGGTATGTGATTTTTATTTTGGATCATGATGCAATCACCAACTTTGTCCCACCAACGTATTTAGAGCAGGTTTGTATTATTATTAATGAGGCTGATAATTTAGCGCAAAATCGCGCATCTGAAGTAGCGCAATATAGTAACAAAACTGAACACATTCTCAGTTTGTTGGATGGTACTTTATACCAGAGCGTCATTGATGAATCTGGTATTCAGATGCAGCAAAGATTGGTTATATTAATGACTTGCAATACCACTGAAAGATTAGATCCAGCGATGTTACGTAAGGGTAGGGTGGATTTAATGTATGAGTTTAAACAGCGATTTGTATAAATTACGAGTATGAATTTTGGATTTTGAACTGCAGATGGACAAGGCAGTCCGGTCTTGGGGGTTTCCCCCAGGAGGAACTGCTGTGCATGGTTCCCCGGCAGCCGCGCAACTGCCGCGCAGATGGGCATTGAGCCGACATGTTTATAAAATCATGCATTCCGGGTCTGAAAACCTTTGTTATATCTACCTTTTAGCCATTCTTGAAAATAAGCGTGCTACCCGATAAACTGCGAATATACGGTTGACAGAAAATGGAATTAAGCAACTTATGTGAAAAATAAGAAATGAATTTTTGTCAAGCAAGCAAGCAAGCAAGAAACGCGAGCGTGGGCAAGCAATAGAGATGGCAGGTTCACTTTTTTCGGTTTTACCAACTTTTGATGATTGGGTATCCGAGACAGTATCCAGGGCAGACATACGGCGAAACTCGACAGCATAAGAGGTAGCGTTGCTGCCAGGGCAGCCAAATTTTTATCGTTTTACCAAGATTCGGTTAAAAGTTGGGATTACAGATCCATTTTTTTAACCCTTACAGCTACTGACTTACACCTTATCGAGCGTGCCATTCGTCTTTGGGATGATTAATGTTTAGAACCCCTGCTGAATTGTTGCCTATCTCCCCTGAAATTTTTCGCTCTCCTTTTTGGGGCAAGGTCATCAAGCTGATCGTAATCGTTCGATGTCTCGCATCGGTGGCGCACCGAATAGGCGGGAATATTCCCGGCTGAACTGTGAGGGACTTTCGTACCCGACCTGATAGGCAGCAGAGGTTGCATCGCAATCTTCCGTCAGCATCAGGCGACGGGCTTCCAACAGTCTTAACTGCTTTTGATATTGAAGTGGACTCATTGAGGTTACTTGCTTGAAGTGCTGATGAAACGACGAAGTAGACATCCTGACCTGCTTTGCTAAGTCCTCGACTCGCATCGGCTGAGTAAACTTAGACTTGATTTGTTTGATCGCTGAAGCAATCCGCTGCATACTGCTGCCAGATGTAGCAATTTGACGCACGGCTTCACTTTGTTCCCCCATCAGCAGACGGTAGTAGAGTTCCCGAATCATCATCGGTGCCAGCATGGGAATATCCTGTGGCGTATCTAAGAGCTTAGTGAGGCGAAGGGCACAGTCAAGCAACGTGGCATCAGCGTTGCTCACAAATAAGCCTCGGACGGAGTTCTCTTTCTTCGCTGAACTAAAATTCATTTGAGCAGCCATTTCACAAAGTTGCATTGGGTCTAGGGTCAGCTTTAATCCTAAATACGGCTGATCGGTTCTCGCCTCAACAATACACCCACCGATGGGCAGATCAACTGAGACAACAAGACATTGCCCTATCTCATAGGGATACGTTTCCTCTCCCAACACTATGTCTTTCTTGCCTTGAACGAGAATGGCCAGACGCGGTTCATAATCCTGGTAAATGACGGCAGATGACGCATTTGATCGCGAAAAGCTCAATGGTGTGATCGCAGTTGGATAGACAAGGTTGCCATTGGGTTCGGTGTGCCGCGCCACTAATGCCGCCAGCGCTTGGCACTGATCTGCAACTACCTCAGAATTGGGGATAACGAAAGTCATGGTAAAGCCTCGACTCATTCAATGCCCTACACGATTATAGAATGTCTTCAAGCGCTCCATGCTGGAGAATTAGGCAAGGAACAAAGAGTTTTAGGCATTGGAAACGCTGGATCGAATGAATAGGATGAAAGCATCTCAAGCGAGACCTTAAAGAGTCCGAAGAACGATGCCGCATTTCTTTGCTGAAACGATTAAAAACTTCTTGGAGGAAATGGCAATCCGTCCAAACAAACTTTGTCAGCAGTTTTACGCCTTTGAACCCCTCAATAACAACTCAAGCAATGAGCAGGAGAACCTAGTTTATGCAAAATACTCCCCAACAAATGAAAGCAATGGCTGTGGACGAGTTCGGCCATGCTGACAAGCTGACTTTGCACTCCTTACCCGTGCCTATCGTAGATACGGGCTCCGTTTTGATTCGCATTGAGATTGCCGGAGTTGGCATCTGGGACGCAATGGAGCGTGAAGGTGAGCTGGTGTATAACGAAGTTCACTTTCCGCGTGTGCTGGGCGGCGAATGTGCAGGCACTATTGTTGCCATTGGCGACGGCGTTGAGCGTTTTGCCGTCGGCGATCGCGTTTACGCCCAGAGCTTCATGAACGACAAGGGCGGTAGCTATGCAGAATATGTCGTCGTCTCCGAAGAAACGGTCGCGCCGATGCCCGATGGTCTTGATACGCTGATGGCGGGCGGGTTGTGCATTGCTGGTGTAACGGCGTTAAGCAATTTGCAAGTGTCGGGGACAGGCAACAAAACCAAATTGATGCTGTGGGGTGCCAGCGGTGGCGTAGGTCACGTTGCGCTACAACTGGCTAAACGCATGGGCGCGAACGTTTTCGCGATCGCATCGGGTGCAGACGGTGTAGCTTTGGTTAAGCAGTTGGGGGCGGATGAAGTAGTAGACGGACATAGCGACGACATTGCCCAACGTGCCCGCGCCTTTGCACCCAACGGCTTCGATGTTGCGCTGGTGCTGGTGGGCGGCGACACCGTTCAATCCACGCTCTCGTTGGTGCGTCAGGGCGGAATTATCGCCTTTCCTAATGGCGTGATACCCGAACCCAAAGCGTCCGACGGGGTGGAACTCAAGAAGGCAAATGGGGTCGCTAACCGGATGTTGTTAGACCAACTCAACCAATTGATCGACATGGGCGAGTTTCAAGTTCACATCGCGCAAACATTTGGGCTGGAAGAGGCAGCACAAGCGCAAGAAGCGATGAAACAGCACTATCTGGGCAAAATCGTGTTGCGTGTGAGCGGCGAATAAGCGCTGATTGAATTTCCAGCTTTTGCAACAACTCTACTCTCAACAAACCCTGACATTCTTCATTTCGACATCTTTGCAGGAAAAATACCTATGAATCTCACGGACAACACCATCCTCATCACTGGTGGCACAAGCGGCATCGGTCGTGCGCTTGCCGAGGCGTTCTATCAACGCGCTAATCAAGTCATCATCGCGGGTCGCCGTCAACATCTCCTCGACGAAATCACCGCCGCTCACTCCGGTATGCACGGGATTCAACTTGACGTTCAAGACCAGGCGGACATCGAAGCCTTTGCGTCTCACATTCGAGAGCAGTTCCCTAAACTCAATGTTCTGATCAACAATGCCGGAATTGGTAAGACGGAAGACCTCACCTCAGATCCGATCAATTTCTCCGTGATGCAGTCTACGATTCAGACTAATGTTGTCGGTGTACTTCACCTCACGGCGGCACTCCTCCCGACTCTCAAACAGCAACCGCATTCAACGATCATCACCACCACCTCTGGCTTGGCTTTCGTTCCCATCAGTCCATATCCGACTTATTGCGCGAGCAAGGCTTTTCTGCACTCTTGGTTGCAGTCGCTCCGTGTTCAGCTTCGGGAAACCTCCGTGGAGGTTCTTGAACTTGCCCCACCCTATGTACAGACGGAGCTTGGCGGGGCTAGTCAGGCGACTGATCCTGCCGCAATGCCACTCGCTGACTTTATTGCTGAAGTGATGCAGATTCTCAGCACTCCAAACCCGCCCCACGGCGAAATCCTTGTTAATCGTGTCAAAGCACATCGATTTGCTGAAAGGAACGGTGACTATGAACAAATATTCGCGAGCCGCAACGAACAATGACAAGCGATATGAATCTATCGCTCAGCAGGAGAGGTCTGCGCTCGCACGCAGCGACATCAATGAGAAATGGACTCTCGGAATTGCTTTCGTTAAATCACTAAAAAATTCTTGGAGAAAGTAGGAATATGTCTGATCTTACGAATCTTGGCGGCACTTTTACGCTGCCGAACACCTTACTCACCTTGAAGCGCATCGGCTATGGTGCTATGCAACTCGCGGGTCCGAATGTAATGGGTGCGCCGCGAGATGTGGATGCAGCCGTTGCTGTGTTGCGCGAAGCGATCGCACTTGGCATTAATCACATCGATACGAGCGACTTCTACGGACCTCACATCACAAATCAGATTATCCGACAAGCGCTGCATCCCTACCCCGAAGATTTAGTGATTGTAACCAAGGTTGGAGCGCGTCGTCCTGAAGATGGATCATGGGTTCCCGCAATGTCGCAGCAGGATCTGACCGAGGCGATTCATGACAACCTGCGTAATCTCGGACTTGATGCGATCGATGTCGTCAATCTCCGCTTGATGGGTGATGGTCACGGAACATCGGAGGGTTCTCTCGCCGAGCCGCTAACGACCTTAGCCGAACTTAAGGAGCAGGGATTAATTCGTCACCTCGGTTTGAGCAATGTCACACCTACGCAGTTGGCAGAGGCGCAAACGATCGCGGAGATTGTCTGTGTGCAGAACCAGTACAACGTAGCACACCGGGAAGATGACGCTTTCATTGACGACCTCGCGAAGCAGGGAATTGCTTATGTGCCGTTCTTCCCGCTGGGTGGGTTCACGCCGCTACAATCTTCGGTACTTGAAAGCGCCGCCAAGTCCTTAGACGCAACACCGATGCAAGTAGCGCTGGCATGGTTGGTTCAGCGCTCCCCCAATATCTTGCTGATTCCCGGCACGTCATCAGTTGAGCATCTGCGTGAGAATATCAAAGCTGCGTCACTGCAACTTCCACAGCAAACGGTGGCTGACCTGAACGCGATCGCGGCAAAACCGCTGGCAGATCGCTTGACTTA
>CAZZXJ010000406.1:0-6189 GCA_964657905.1 uncultured Stigonema sp. | reverse complement strand
TTCCCACCATTTTAGCCCGTGACGAGCTGAATATTGATAGGCATGATGGTTATTATGCCAACCTTCACCAAACACCAGTAGGGCCACCCACCAGCAGTTAGTCGATCTATCACCAGATTCGTAACTACGATAGCCAAATTTATGAGTAGCACTGTTGACCAACCAAGTGCAGTGCCACACGAAGACAATGCGAACAAAAATACCCCAAACGACAAACGACCAGCCACCCAGCCACAACAGAAGCACGCCCAAAGCAACCTGGATAAAAATGAAATTCTTTTGAAAAAACTGATAAACTGGGTCGTCGGCAATGTCTTTAGTGAAGCGAGGAAGTTCTGATTGATCTTGTGACTGGTAAATTAGCCAACCCATGTGGCTCCACCAGAAACCTTTATTGGAATCATGGGGATCAAGGTTTTGATCTGAGTGCAAATGGTGTAAGCGGTGTGTCCCTATCCACTCAATTGGTCCTCCTTGGCAGGAGAGTGTAGCACAAAAAACCAGGAAATACTCCAGCCACTTAGGAG
The DNA here is from genome assembly GCA_964657905.1 of uncultured Stigonema sp. Taxonomy (GTDB): domain Bacteria; phylum Cyanobacteriota; class Cyanobacteriia; order Cyanobacteriales; family Nostocaceae; genus Stigonema. Next base: position 5,662 of record CAZZXJ010000406.1, on the reverse strand, counting down.
CCTGAAAACTGCGGTGGGTAACAAGGCGGTGAAATCCTAGGGTAACACCCAAGCCGCCAGTTACCCAGTAGAGAAAGAACGCCACACCGACTGCTTTCCAGCTAAAGTTACTAGGAAGTAGGGCAAATAAAGCTCCAATATGCACAGCAGCGAAAAATAGGGTATTAACCCAGTTGATTTGAAGTTTGGTCGAGGAAGCAATTGTCATGCAATAACCTGAATAAGAATTGTCCAGCCTAATCTACGTGATCCTAAAATCCGCATATCTAAATTTTTTTGAATGAGGAAGTAATGAACAGCTTTCAACAGCTGCGGGAAGCAGAACAGGCACTGTTACAGATTTTTTCTGGAATTGACGCTCAGGTCAAGCAAAATCTTAAAAGAGTGCTAGATGCCTTTCGCCATCATCGAGTAGGTTCCCACCATTTTACAGGTGTCAGCGGATACGGTCATGATGATTTAGGGAGAGAAACTTTAGATAAAGTCTTTGCTGAGGTAATGGGTGCCCAGTCGGCGGTAGTACGAGTGCAATTTGTTTCCGGAACCCACGCGATCGCTTGTGCCTTATTTGGTGTCCTCCGTCCTGGTGATCAAATGGTAGCAGTGGCAGGTCCACCCTACGACACCCTTGAAGAAGTGATTGGCTTGCGGGGTCAAGGTCAAGGCTCACTTATGGAGTTTGGCATCCGCTATCGCCAATTGGAGCTAACGGCAGAGGGAACCGTAAATTGGCAAGCTTTGAGTCAAACATTGGGTGATAATACCAGTTTAGTCTTAATTCAGCGTTCCTGCGGCTATTCTTGGCGTCCCAGTTTATCAATTGCCGAAATCCAAAAAATCGTCCAATTGGTAAAACAACAAAATCCCAACACCATTTGCTTTGTCGATAACTGCTACGGCGAATTCATCGAAACTCAGGAACCCACAGCAGTTGGTGCTGACTTAATGGCTGGGTCTTTGATTAAAAACCCCGGTGGCACCATTGTCAACGCTGGTGGTTATGTTGCAGGTCGCGCCGACTTAGTGGAAGCAGCAGCTTGTCGCCTCACTGCACCAGGAATTGGTAGTTATGGAGGTGCTACTTTTGACCAAAATCGCTTGCTCTTCCAGGGGCTGTTTCTTGCTCCCCAGATGGTAGGAGAGGCGATGAAAGGGACTCACCTGACTGGTTATGTGTTTGACAAATTGGGTTATCCAGTCAATCCAGCACCACTTGCGCCCCGTCGGGATGTGATTCAGTCAATTAAGCTGGGTTCTCCACAGAAGCTCATTGCCTTCTGTCGGGCGATTCAACAGCATTCTCCCATTGGTTCTTACCTTGACCCCGTACCCGCACAAATGCCTGGGTATGAGAGCCATGTGGTCATGGCTGGAGGAACTTTTATCGAGGGTAGTACCTCGGAATTCTCAGCCGATGGTCCAGTGCGGGAACCGTATGTAGTCTATTGCCAAGGCGGAACCCATTGGACTCATGTAGCGATCGCCCTTGAAGCAGCGATAGAAGCGGTGGGATCGGCTTGAAGGAATTAAAAATTAAAAATTAAAAATCTAATTTCTTAATTTTGCATTTTTAATTATTCCCCAAGGTGCAACCTTAGCGGCTGTAAAGATTCGCTAACCACCCCAACCCCATTCCTGACAAAGATGTCAAAGCCAAAATGAGAAAAGTGTGAAACTGGCTGATTGACTTGGGTAATTCATCTTCCACCACAGCCCACGTCACCGCTAAAACCTCAACTACTCCCAGAGGCAAAGTCATAGCCCAAGCTACAACCAAAAGCCAAACTAAAATTTCAACCCCAGTCTTAACCCAAGGCATAGTCAATGTTAAAACTTCCAGCAAGACACCACTAGCCAAACTGCTAGCAATCGCAAAAGCCATAGTCCGAGCCAAAATCCTGGTCAAAGTCCAAGCCCCAGACTTAGATGCAGCCCAAGCCCAAACCCCAGACCAAGCTAAGGCGTAGGCCCAAGATCCAACCCCCGCCACAACCATAACTCCAAATCCAGCCACAACCACAACTCCAACCCCAGCAATAGTCCTGGTCGTTGGTATTGCCCCAGATCCAGTCTCAACCACAGCCCAAGCCACAGGCAAAACCCCTGTCCAGATTAAAGCGGTAAGTCCCATCACAGTTAAAGTCGAAGCTCCAGTTCCTGCGATCGCCCAAGCCTTAACCCAGAGCGGAGTATCGGCAACAAAAAAGCCTGCCAAGGTATACCATAAGAAACCGAATGCCAGCCAGAGCCAGGGAATAGTCCTGTAACTCATCTTTTTAAAATCAAAGTTAATCTCCTATTAACCTAAGCTTAATATAGGGGAAAAGTCCCCTGATGTTCGAGAGTAAGTTCTGGAGCTAGAAGCCATTTATCTATGTCTCAGAAAAACGAAACGACTGTTCTGGTTTTGGCTGTGCTGATCACACTAGGATTAGTGGGCGGTGGTGTTTGGTGGTTGATTAAACGCTCTGGCGTTAACTTGGGTGGTTTAGTTAACAATCAATCGCAGCTACTGGATTCATCTAATGTCAAAAGTTTCTCCCAAGTGCAGAACGTTCCATCTGGGGTGTTTAACTATGGTGGTAGCACGACTTGGGTATCCATCCGCAAAGAAGTAGACCCAGTCATTCAAACCGTCTGGACTCAGTTTCACTTGCGCTATACCGACCCCGACAGGGTTCCCCCTAGCTCTGAGACAGGTATCCGCATGTTGTTAGACAATCAACTGTCGTTTTCTCAGACCTCTGTGCCAATTCCAGATCAGGCATATCAGCAGGCGCGACAACGGGGTTTTCCCCTTAAAGAAATACCTGTGGCGATTGATGGAATTGCGATCGCCGTCAACCCAAGCTTGAACATAAGAGGTTTAACAGTAGCTCAATTCCAAGACATTTACGCAGGCAAGATTACCAACTGGAGTCTTGTCGGCGGTCCCGATCTAAAAATCACACCCTACGGGAAAAAAGATCGGGACTCCAGTGCTGCTGTTGAATTTATGCCAACGACAACCGAGGCTCTGCGCCAAGTGGCTGCCAATCCAGGGGGTATTTACTACACCTCAGCACCATTGGTGGTATCGCAGTGTCACGTTAAGCCGTTGCCGCTAGGTCGTAACCCCAATGAACTTGTTCCCCCATATAAACCGCCTTTCGTCCCCCTCTCCGAGTGTCCACGAAAACGCAACCAAGTTAACACAGAAGCCTTCCTAAGTGGTCAATATCCCATGAGTCGGCGATTATCAGTGGTTATTAAACAGAATGGTCAAATTGACCAACAAGCAGGCCTTGCCTATGCCAGATTGATGCTGACCTCTCAGGGTCAGGAATTAATTACAAAGGCGGGATTTGTCAGCATCCGCTAATCACATTTCAATCCCTGATAGGGATTCATACACTTAAACCGCCGCAACTATAGAATAACACAAGATTTGTCTACCCAAAGAGCTATTTCATTTGGTTTCGCTTTTGCAAGAACCTGCGATCATCGGTTCTAGAGCATCCACTCCAAAACAACGCTGAGGCGACGATCTTTGTCCTTTCTCGCATTTTGTTGCTGAATATCCGTCCCTAAGCGGATGTTGCGAGTGAGGGCATATCCTAGGGCAAGTGTTGTTAAACCAACTTCTTGATCAGTACCCAGACCCACCCAACTTTGAGTTAAAGAAATATCTGCTGCACCACTACGAGACAAAACCAATAGCAGCCTCGCACCCAGATTCACCCCATCTGTTGAGTAGCGGTTTGTTTGTAAATACTTGTAACCTACCACAGGTGCAACATTAACGTAGCTACCTAGAGGACGCACATAGTAATGCAAGTCTGCACCGTAAGCCTCACGCTTACTATTGAACGCCGCCTGATAGTCACCACTAACCGTCAAGCCACTGCGACCAATAAACAAATCTTCCACACCAATACTCACCCCAATTACATGCCCAGTCAAATGAAACTGAGAATAGCCCAATCGGAGCCGAGTGCGAAAACTGGGGTCATACTTAATATCTTCTAACACATTCGGCACTCGGAAGCGCCACCGTTGCAAAACTGGACTACCCTTAATAATTTCTGGACTTAAATCCAACTCCTGAGCATTTGAGCCAGGGTTTTCACACCAACCAGGAGAAACTTCCAAAAGTAAACAAATACCCAACCCAAACCCAAGAACAAATAACTCCCCTCTCATTCCTCTGCGTCCTCTGCGTCTAAAGCCCTCCCTTGGATACGCTGCGCGTTCATCGTTAGACGTGGCGTCAGCTAAGGCGGTTCGTCAAAAAAAAGTGGCTCCGCACTCAGCAGAACCACTTAATTTGTAGCAAAACTTTTACCACCTAGCGCACAGTCTGTTGGATAGCCACAGCATCAATTGGTTTCATCAGATACAACCGCAGGCACTGCCAACCATTAGAAATGTAATAAGGTAACTTCTGGAAGAACTGCAGCAATTTGGGAGTCGCAGAGTTGGCGATCGCCGTCAATTTCTCATTATTCTCTATACAAATATCCAACCGCTGATAAAACTCCGGATTCTCCACATCCAGCATCACTGGAAAGACTCGTCCAGCAGTTTCATTGGTCTTTTTAATGACATAGGTGTCGTATTCCTGTGCATCCAGCCCAATAGAGGCATAAAAATCCTTACGCTGGATATCGTTGAGATACATTGTGACAAACACCGACAGCAGAAAGAACCGACACCACAGCCGCGCCTTCCAATCATTCAACATCTGCGGCTGGGCTCTCATAATGGCATCGAAGAAATCCCCATGACGGTTTTCATCCTGACACCAGTTCTCAAAGAACCGGAAAATTGGATAAATCCGGTCTTCAGGATGTGCTTCTAAGTGCCGATAAATCGTGATATACCGCCAATAACCAATCTTTTCCGAAAGGTAAGTGGCGTAGAAGATGAATTTCGGCTTAAAGAAAGTGTAATTACGACTCTTGGTCAAAAACCCTAAATCTAGCGACAGATTAAAATCTGACATCGCTTTGTTCAAGAAGCCAGCATGACGCGCTTCATCACGAGACATCAAATTGAAGCACTCTGCCAGCACAGGGCTTTTGCCCTTCAAGCGCCGACCGAGTTCTTTGTACAGCAAAAACCCCGAAAACTCTGCTGTACAGGAACGTTCTAGAAATTCAACGAACAATTGGCGAGTTTCACCGTCAATATGATCCCAGGATTGTTCAAAGTGGGCATCTCGAACAAAATGATGGCGGTTGTAGTCAGCACGAAACTCTTCCAGAATGGCTTTCAACTCGTCTTCATTAACGGATATGTCCATCCGCGCCATCTCATCAAAGTCAGTGGTGTAGAACCGGGGTGTTAGTAGGGTTTCCTTGGCTGGGACTTTAATCCCTGGACGCAATTCTTCAAAGCCAGGTTTTTTTAGGGAATCTACCATATTTTGATTGCCATGAGTGTCTTTTTATCTGGAGTGCCTCAGAAAGGCAAGAGTCATCAGGTGCAACTGGAGTGTCTCTATGAGCTACGACACCAGGATATAGCATAGCATTGTATAAAAATCAGTTTACCAAGGTGCGGGGTGAGTACTCCTAAGCAAAACGTTAAGAGTTGCAACAATCGTTCAATCGGAGTCAGGAGGATCCAGCGTTGCTCTTAGCAGTTCTGAGGAGGGTTTCCCTCCGGAGGCGACTGGCGT
>CAZZXJ010000405.1:0-6196 GCA_964657905.1 uncultured Stigonema sp. | reverse complement strand
TTGTATAGCCGCGATTTCTAATCGCCGGGTATATTTGCAAAGGTGAGATGCTCCCCTTAAAAATCTACAACGTATTCAATCCTCAGCTAAGCTCATGACCAAGTTACTCACAGATCTCCTTACCATGGAAAGGGCGGAAGCAGGAAAGCTGGAATGCAAACCAGAACTTATGGATCTGGAAGTATTTTGTCTCAACTTAGTAGAAGATATCCAGATGGGTAGTGAAACGCAGCATCAAATTACAGTGGCGGTCTGGCGGGAAACCTATTTTATTCTTCTTTATGAGTGCCTTTTAACTTTTTACTTTTGCCTTGTTTGGTCATTTGGAGTTACAACATATGAAACAATCAAATCCTAATAATGACCGGGAACGGTGGAAAAAGTTTCTAGGCAGGGGAAAAAATTCGTTCTCAGGAAAATATGACCTTTACAAGGGCGAAAAACTGAACTGGTTTCAACTCACTTTACGATTTGAAAAAGCAGCACTTCCAATCATTCTTCCCTCGGTCCTCTTTTATGGTTTCTATGGAGCTTTAGTATCATTAATTTATCATTTTGGATTACCCATAGCCTTACCCAATAAGAATACTGTCACTATCAATGCTGTCTTGAGTTTCAATATTGGCTTAACTTTATTACTGGTTTTCCGGACAAATACAGCTCATGATCGATTTTGGGAAGGACGGAGACTCTGGGGAGCATTAGTCAATACAGTCCGTAACTTGGCTCGTGATATTTGGATAGTTGTTAAAGAGCAATCACCGCAATCCCGAGTAGAAAAAGAAGCAACACTACGGCTATTGGTTGCTTTTGCGGTGGCAATGAAGTTACATCTAAGGGCGGAGCCTGTGAACGATGAGCTAGCATCATTGATGTCATCAATCAAGTATTTGAAGCTCAACGATACGAATCATCCTCCACTACAAATTGCCTTCTGGATTGGGGATTATTTGCAAAAGCAGCATGAGCGTAATTGTCTAAATATCTATCAGCTAACTACATTACATAATTTAGTAGATGAATTGGTAAATATTTTGGGTGGGTGTGAACGCATTTTGAAAACACCATTACCCTTAATATACTCTATTAGACTCAGACAATTGATATTAATTTATTGCTTGATATTGCCTCTTGATATAGTTGATGATTTTACTTGGTGGACAGGCCTAATAATGGCTTTTGTGAGCTTCACATTATTGAGTATTGAAGAAATTGGCTCGGAAATAGAAGAACCTTTCGGACATGATCTAAATGACCTCCCATTGGATGCGCTCTGCAACACAATGCTACGCAATGTTGAAGAGTTAATCAGGCTGGCTCGTTAATTACACAACCAGTTCTATCGTTCCAGTGTCTAAAATCACAAATAAAGCTCCCACTGAAAAGGAGCTTTGGTGTTCAACGATTCCCTGTGAAAGCCCTCTATCTAAAGACATATATTTACAAAATTCAAGAAAGCATTACTTTAAACTTTTCTCACAACTCTACTTTTGACAGGTAGATTGACTCAAATTATTTTTGGAGGATAGCTTTAGCGTACTCAATAATATATCGTTACTCAGTAGTGTGTTTTGCTAAAGGAGGTGTTTTAGTGCGCTCTCAATTTTTGGCGATCGCCGGGTCAATTGCTATATCAGTTTGGGTTGTGCCAAAAGCTGATGCCCAGATCCCCTTTTTACCTAACCTGCTACCGACCACTAGTTCGAGCAATGACTCAGAGAGTAAAGTTGTTTCTGACTGGGTTTATTTGGATGGTCGCCGTTTGTTTCAAATAGCCGGGTCAAAAGCGAATATTACAGAGCGTTCGGACAATATTCAAGAAAAACTGCTGCAAATTAGCCAAGACTATTTTGCATCGCCATCAAAAGAAGTCAAGGTGGATAGTCGGACATTAAAAGGATTACCAGTCATTTATGTCAACGACCAATACTTGATGACGATCAATTCCGATGATGCCAAACTGCGACAGGTAGATGATCCTTCTGATGCGGCAACTCAAATCTCTCAAATATTGCAGGAACGCCTAAAACAGGCGAAGCAGGAGCGACAAACTTCTAGTTTAGTCCATCAAGGTGCAATTGCTGCTGGAACAGGGCTGACGATGATTGTCATGAGTTGGGCGGTCTATGGATGGCAGCGCCGCTCAACACGCCATTCAGTACAGCCCCTGCAACCGATCCCAGCAGATACGCCACTCACCACACAGCTGAAGCGACAGCAAAATACAAATCTTAAAGAAGTAAAGCGACGACTGTTTCAGCTAGCGCAAGCAGCGATTTGGGGAGGGGGAACATTATTGATCATGGGTCTGTTTCCTTACACGCGATCGCTACAGTTAGGAGTTTTCATCGGTTTGCAATTTCCTTTGCGAGTGGGTGCTGTGGCAGTGGGAACTTATGTAGTTACCCGTTTGAGCTATGCCCTCACTGACCGCTTTACTTCGGCGGTAGTGAGCAGTGGTGCTTTATTGACTCCTGAAACCTCTCAACGTTTGCAACTGCGAGTTTCTACAATTTCTTGGGCTACCAAAGGTATTATTACCATTGCCTGGGTGGTAGTTGGCTTCCTGCTAACCCTAATGTGGTTGGGTATAAATATCGTTCCCTTGCTCGCTGGTGCGAGTTTAATTGGTGTTGCCGTGTCCCTCGCCTCCCAAAACCTAATTAAAGACGCGATTAACGGTTTTCTGATCATCGTAGAAGACCAGTACGCCTTAGGTGATGTCATTACCGTGGGAACCGTGGGAGGCTTGGTAGAAAATCTGAATCTGCGGATGACCCAGGTGCGGGATGCGGAAGGTCGCTTAATTACGATTCCTAACGGCGAAATTAAAATTGTTGCCAATCTTTCCAGCCGCTGGTCACGCGCCGACTTAAATATCCCGATTGGCTACCACACTGATGTTGACCAGGCTTTGAAGGTGATTGAAGCTGTTGGCTTGGAAATGGATCGAGATTCGCAATGGCAGGAAAAAATTGTGGAAACGCCGCAAGTTTTGGGAGTAGATAATTTTGATGATCGGGGTTTGATAATTCGTGTCTGGATTAAAACACAGCCCCTCAAGCAATGGGATGTTGCACGTGAGTATCGCCGTCGCCTGAAAGTCGCTCTCGACCACGCGGGAATTTCTATTCCTTTGCCTCAACTAGCAATTGATCTCGATGATATTGAACTGCTGAAATCTCAGCTTGATGGTAAGGGGAATTAGTTGTTGGTTGTTAGTGGTTAGTTGTTCAAGAAGTGTGACAGGAGTGAGACGAGAGGGATACAGGTAACTTAACGGACTAATTGGATACCACTGCTTAGTCCATGAAAGTTGAGTTTCCATAAGAAGAACCACGAACCTATTTATCAAACATTATCGTGCAAACAGCAAAGGGTGTTGGAGTTTTTAGTACAAATGTACTAAAGTAGAGGAGTAGCGATCGCAAAGCCTAGTTAAGTGCATAACCTCTCAATACGGTTCGGTTAGGGGTTGTTGGTGAGAATTTCAGACTTGTAGAGACGCGAAATTTCGCGTCTCTACAGGATTTATCGGTATGAGAATTATCTTATCCGAACCGTATTGCATAACCTCTCTGTGACAGTCTTCTGGAGGATTGATTCCTATGATTAAGCACTACATTCTCAGCCTCAATCCGACTGCTAAGCACGAATGGGATCGGTGTATCTTACGTGACCCACTGACTGCTAAACGCCCAGACATTGCCAAAATCATTGCGGAAGCGGTTGGTGCTGATACAGGCAGTTATTTGGTGAGTGTGAATATTGAAGTTCAAGTGTTAGAGCAAGCTGCCATACCTCAAGCCGAACAGCTATCGCTAAATATTCCAGATCTGAGTATCCAACCTCAACTGAGGGAAGCTGCTTAGTTGTTCATTGTTAATTGTTGATTGTTACAACTAACAATTAACAACTAACAATTAGCCTTTTAAGCAATTGGGCAATTTGCTGATTAATATTTGTCACATCAAAACGCTGACTGGCGGTAGTACGTGCATTATTGGCGATCGCCACAGTCTTCTGTTTTTCGTTGAGACAGCTGATCAGCACTTGTGCAAGTTCTTGGGGATTTCCTGGTGTAACGAGAAAACCATTTATACCTTGTTCTACTAATTCTATCGCACCGCCAGCTTTTGCTGCAACCACAGGTCGTCCACATAGCATCGCCTCCACAATCACTCTCCCAAAAGGTTCTGGGGAAGTGGAGGTATGGGCAACCAAGTCACACGCTGCCATTAACAGGGGAATATCTGAACGAAATCCTAAAAATTTCACTCGATTTTCTAGTCCCAGTGTTGTCACCTGTTGGTGTAAACGTTCTCCATAATCTTGTTCACCAAACAGTGCATCACCAACTATAATTGCTGTGACTTGTGGAGGACATTGTGCCAGTGCTTCTATCAGTATATGCTGCCCTTTCCAAGGTGCAAGACGACTGAAGTGTCCAACAACAAATCCATTGAGTCCCAGTTGCTGTCTGATTTGATTAACGTCGGACTCATGGCTTTGATAGATTTTAGGGTCAAAGCCGTTGTAAACGACTTCAGTCATTCCAGGGCGTCCTCCCGCTGCCACAAAGGCAGTTTTACTTGCTTGGGAATTGGCAATGACTAATGATGCAAAACCATTGGCTAAGGTGACAGCAATGCGACGGTTGGTTTGGCTAAAATGCTCAGGAGAAAGAATATCATGCAGATGATAAACCAGAGGACGACGGCTGAAAAAACTAGCCAATGCCCCGACTACTAATGCCTTTTGTGTGTTGGCGTAGATTAAATCGTAATTACGAGCGAGTTGCACGACTTTAGCAATCAAAGGCGCAAGTTGAGCCAGACTGCCTAATCCTTGTGCTAGGCTGCTTTCTTTGCGAACTTGGATTTGACCGGTTGTCAGAACTGCAACTGGAATTTGATTCTGCTCTAGTAAATTTCTAAAAGAACCATCTGCAAATAAACCTACCAAACAATGATCTCGATAGGGTTTGGCCATATCTACCAAGCACAGTTCCGCACCGCCTGGTTTACCGCTTTGGTCTAAAAAGAGAATTTTCATCTGAACTTGCTCAGGCTAAGAGAACTTTCCGCACATCCTGAGCTATTTTATACCAGTCGAAGTTATCAACGGCGTACTGACGACAGGCTGATCGTGAAGGCTTAGGCACGAGTCCTAAAAGGACTTGTTCTAATCTTTCAGCAATAGCTGAGGCTTCGACAGTGTCAGTAATTAAATCCGGTGAGAATGGTTGTAAAGTTTCTGGCATGCCACCAACAGGAGTACACAAGACGGGAGTGCCACAGGCTAGGGATTCTACTATTGCTAAACCAAACCCTTCAAAAGACTGACTAGGCATAACAGTTAAGTCAGCGGCTTGGTAAGCGATAGGCAATTGGTCATCAGGTAGAAACCCTAAGAATTTAACGTGGTCATTTAGTTCTAATTCTGTAGCCTGCTGTTGTAGTTCAGCTTGTATTGGTCCACGACCGCCGATCGCCAACCAAACATCAGGAATTCTCTGCTTAATTGTAGCTAGGGCAGTCAACAATTTGTCCACTCCGACTCGATGCACTAAGCGACGGGTTGTGAATAAAATTGGACGATCCAAGGGCCAGTCTAGCTGTGCGCGAGCCTGTTGAGGTGATAAGTTGGCTTGAAATCGGTTAATATCAACTCCACCTGGGATAATGTGAATTTTATTCCAAGGAACTTGATATTGTTGGTGCAAGATATTGCCAAATGCTTTGCTGAGGACTATAAAGCGATCGCATCGGTTATAGGTTCTTTTTTCTATCAGCCAGTGTTTTAGTAAAACACTTAATTTTTTCTCAGCTACCTCCTGTTCACTCTCAGATGCCCAAGGACCATGAAAGTTAAAGGTAATTGGTACTTCCTTTGGTAAAAGATCCAAAATTGGAAAGCTGTATAACGCAAAATGTAAATTAATTACATCTGGTTTGCTTACTCTTGTTTTCTTGAAGTTTTGCCGAATAGACCAAAGCCGCTGCCAAATTGGACTATCTGGCCTCGCCAAGTTAGTCAGCTTTATCGGCAAGTTAGGTTCAGCTTCTGGTAGACCAACTCCACATAATTCCACTTGGTCTTGATTTGCTGCTAGTTTCTTTGTCAGTTCATAAATATACCGTTCCAGTCCTCCGGGGGTTTTAGGAAACCACCCTAATCCAAGGCAGAGAATAGA
>CAZZXJ010000404.1:0-6243 GCA_964657905.1 uncultured Stigonema sp. | reverse complement strand
ATTTTTAATTCCGCCAAGCGGTACTAGTACAGCGCGGCAGATATAACTAGACAGTTATAAACAGGTGAAAACAAGCGTCTATGTATATATTTCTCTCCTGACTCCTGACTAAGAGCAGTAGCGATTTTCCAAGATTTTCTCGTTACGTTTTCACCACTAGCAGAGATTGTTTGGGTGGAGGAGGTCATAATTGGCTAGAATTTAGGTAAATTACTATAATCAGTAGTCTGTAATTTTCATTATTGCTTGGCGGGAATTGGACAGATAACAACACTCTTAACAAAAATTCAATACCATGTCTTCTGCTTCCTCTGGTCGTTATCAAAGCAGACTTTTTAACTTTGTCCACCAGCAATATCGGGGCTTGGGCGATCGCCTCCATCACAGCTTTCGCCATCTGCACGTCGCCACCACATGGTCATTAGAAGCACTACTTTCCCCGGTGTACATGCTGTTTCAAAAAGCTTTTGAGTCAGCAGGAAGACAACTGCACCCAGAAGAGGAACAACGCAAGCCACAGTTACAAGCACATGAGATGGAGTCCCAGATTGAAAGGTCCCCATGTGCTGACAACCCTATTCAGCGAGTGCTAGAGGCGGTAGAAAAACAGCCAGCCGATGTCCTCAAGCGTAATCTTTCGGTAGTGCGGGGAATTGCTTCAGAACTAGTAAGTCGCAATCTGGTACTGGTTAGTAACGATAATGAAATTCTAGATATTTTAACACTTCAGCAGCAGGAAAAACTGCAAGACAAAATTATTACAGAAGTTGCTAACTACTGGCGTTACTGGCGGTTGATAGAAGAAAACGATGAAAGAAAACTGTTAACCGAAATTGAGCGTCTGTTAACAAAGCTCACTTCTGATTCTGGGATTGTAGACCAAATGCCTGCGCTACCAACAGAAACGAGAGTGGCGGCATTAGTTGAGCCTACATGTTCACTGAATCCTTACCCAGCAGTGGTATTACTGGACGCAGCCGTTGCCAAGTTGGAATTAAATGCTTTAGTACCGATGCAGAGTGCAAAGCTGGCTGTACAAAAACGTAGATCGGAACTCATTGAAGTTGTCCAAACTCAATTAAACATCTTTCTTTACGGCAAAGAGCAACTCACTACTAGCGCACCAGGAGCAATCGCTGCTGAGAATTGGCACTCCTCAGCCCTGAAGATTCAGGCTTTAATTGGGGCGGCGATTGATTTCTTTTTTGGCGATCGCACTGCTAAAAAAGTTAAGCAAAGTACGTCGGCAAAAAGTATTGCTGAAAAACTACCAGGTAAGCGACTACCACAGCGTCCTCCAACGCTTGGGAGATCTAACAGCCAAGAGTTGCTTAACGTTGAGTTAGCAGATCCTTGGCTAAGGCTAAACGATTTATTTGATGACTCTCAACAAATCAGGAGTCAGGAAGAGACGTTCCGGCGGAACTTCTGTACAGGAGTTAGCAGTTATTCTCCCCCCACTCGCCCTGCGTCCCCGGCTCTTGTGTCTAGTCCGTCAGCCAGGTATTCTCTGAAAAATTTGATTAATAGTTACCAAAAGTTTTTCCTACAACCAAAATCAGGTGCTGCGTTAGCGCAACAGAGAAAACCAACTCGTTACTTAGCCCCAAACCAAAAAACATTTGCCTTCCTTGCCTCTGCAAAACGAACCGCCTCCTCTATTTCCCAGTTAGAAAGTAAGAGCAACAAAGGGGAAATCTCTCAGCAGCAAAGTTACCAAACTACTGAAGTCGAAGCAAAGCCAGACTGGATAGAAACCAAAGCAAAGACTGTTGGGTATGAGAAGCACCCCTTAGAGCAAATCCTGGAATGGCTTGATGGAGCTCTGCTGTGGCTTGAAGAGATATTTGTCAAAATGTTTCAGTCTTTGCGGCGGTTATGGCAAGGTAGCAGAAATTGAAAAGTTATTAGACATCATATGACTTGAGTAGGCCCCTTAGCTTGATTAATAATCCCGATCCCGATCCCGACGCACACCATTGACAACTGGCTTAAATTCAGAATTGTCAGAGAAGGGGTCGGTTCCACCAGTCCAGTTAAAGTCGCTGAGCCGGAAGCTGATACCACCTAATTGTAGCTCTGGGTTGTAGCGCAAGGTGATACCATAGGTGCGACGGCTATATTCCACAACATAGTCTGTGCTGATGCTTCGTCCCGTGTCTAGGTTGAGTGATGTTTGAAAGCCAAGGCGGAATGGTCCATAGATTTGCTGTGTGATTCCAGCAGTCAGGACTTTGTTATCAACAGCGCGGTCGAACAAAAAAGGCGATACGCCACTAAATAAGCCTTGGGAATAACTGAGAGTAAAGGCAGTGTAGTCCAAATAAGGTTTAGAGAAATGACCAAACTGCCCCGTTAGATTAACAGTGCCAGTCAGAGTGGATTGGTTATCACCACTAGAGTAATAACTGGTTGTGCCAGTGGCTCCAACTCCCAAACTTAAAGAAGGAACCAGTGGATTTTGTGTGTATCGCAATCCTCCCGTAGGAGTGGGTGGCAATGGTTTACCCCGCCATAGTGAAAAACCCTTGTTCAGGGCAACGCTGCCTTGGATGCGAGCTAGTGAGATGCGATCATTATCCCCCGTTTGTTTCAGCAAGTCTTGACGATCAGTGGTGGCGTTAATGTATTGAGCACCACCTTGATAGCTCAGGTTGATACCGCTCTTTCCTAAAGGAATTCTTGGAGAGTAAATGATACCCCCAAGACTACTCTGGACAGTTTGAAAGCCAAGGGTACCGTTGTAGAGGCGATCTCGGTAACTATATTCTAATGCAAGAGTATGGGGATTGCGTTCATCACCGAAAGTCTGGCGCAACCGCAAACTTGCCCGCAAATTGTCTTCTACCTTGCTAAAATCTAGACTGGTTAAACGCCCAAAACCTTCGACTACAGTTTTTGGATTCAAAACGGCGGTCAGCTTTGTTTTTATACCAAACAGATCTCCAACATCACTAAAGTTTTGTACTGCCCTTTGCACAAAAAACTGGGGCGTTATACTAAAGTTAACCCCTTCTAGGTTTACGGGTTTAAAGTTACGCTCAATAAAAAAACCTCCCCGATCAGTTCCGTCATACCCTGCTGAAGCTATTGTCGGAGTAACGTCACGCTGACGACGGTCAATGGTCTGCTCATCCTTGGGAATAGGTAAAGAGGTTCCTTGGTCAAATACCAAACGCTGTCCCTGTGTCCTGATCTTGTCTACCAAGGGTGACTCCCGCGTTAGAGTGACTTTGTCTGCCCTTAACTCCAGCTCTGGCGGCGAAAACGGGTCGTTAGTAATGCGAACATCCGAGGCTTGCCAGCCTTGGGGATAAAAATCAACTTTTGCAGCTTCAAAGCGTAGCCGCTTGACTAAACCTCCCTGTTTCTGCCTAGAGAGATTGCTCGCGTCCCTCGCACCACCTAAGGTAAAGTTAATCCCTCCAGGACTGCTGGCTTGCAGTGGTTGATTGGTTCTGAGGCGATCGCTCAAGGGACTCTGCGGTACTCCCCCCGTAGTCACATCAGTAGGTAAGAAAGATAAATCCTTTCCGGCTGAGGGTATGAAAACCTCACCCCTGGCATTTTGCAATTGCCCATTATCCTGAATAAAGTTATAGGTGAAGTGTTGTCCGCGCAGTACTTGACCTCCCCGTGTCAAGGCAACATTTCCGTCACCGACTGCTACAAGGTTGTCCAAACTGACTTGCAGCCGATCAGCATCCACTACCGATCCATCAAGTCGCACCACCACATGACCTTCTGCCGTGACAATGTGCCGCTCTTCGTCGTACTCCTGCCGATCAGCTACGACATCAATCACTCTCCTGATCTGGGGAGGTGTGTTAGCAGCTTTTTGACCATATGGTTGACTTTGTTGCCCTGTTGTGGTATTAACCAGTGGTATTGGTGCAGACTGTTTTGGGGCAGTCGGGTCGGGGGTTGGTAACTGAGTTGTCTGGTTGCGAGACTTAAATTCTATAGTAGAGGGAGTTGGCGGTTGGTTTGTTTGAGTGTGGGCGTTGAAGTTTATTTTAATTGGCTGTTGTATTGGTTCAATAGCTGATTTTTCTGTACTAGTATCACTACTCTGCTTTTGTGCTTGGGCTAATTTCTCAACTAAGAATCTTGCCTTCCTCTGGGATAAGTTCTTGCTTTTTGTGAGTGTTGAGTAAAATTGCTCTGGTGGTGGAAAAGTTTGGGTCGCCACATCTGGGTTACTACCGTCGTGGGAACTAGAGACTTCAACCTGCTGGAGCGGATAGCCAACTGAAAGTTGCTGACCCAACTCAGATGCACTTTTGACAGTGGTGAGAGGCGAAAATTCAGGGGGAAAAGTTTCCGGCGTACTGGATGCCGATAATGTCTTGGCGACTCCTAACTCATTCTCAGTTAAATTATCCCCAGAAGTTTCCACCAACTTGACAACTGATTGCAACTTGGTGTTGCCAATCGTTAGGATGGAATTTGCAGGTTTTACAGGTTCGAGGATTGAAGGCGGTTCGGGCGGCAAAACAGGATGAAGCATATTTCAGCACAATCGAAGCTAACAAATAGCGACTAAAAAAGGAGTCAGGAGGAGCCAGCGCTATAGGAGGGTCAGCCCTTCCTCACGGCGACAGGCGTTCAGGAGCCAGGAGTATAGCTGTATTCTGACTCCTGACCTCGTTGCTCCCCTAGCCACGACTGATGCAAGCTAAATGCATATCAGCCTTATTTACACATTTTGACGAACGTATATGTGCCTTCTGCCTGGTTCTACTCTACAAGAAGCCGTATGGTGAGCGTCTGGGGTAAGCCTACCGAAAGGGAAGGCGAAAGCTTACTTTCCCCCTTCCGGCAGTTGCGGATGATTTACCGCGCCTTTACTCTACTCTAAATCGCGACGACCAGGGTTACGCGCCGGATCGCTTGACAAAAATCCAAAGAAAAAGATTGCCAAAAAGGAAGCAACAACGACATAAACGATGATTTTTAAAGTCAGCATGGGGATATCTCCTTTGGGTATGAGAAGCTTTCAGTATCTGCTATACACAGAAAGATAGCTTTTTGATATTACCCAAATCTTATCCTTTTTTTGGAGCATACTGGTATAGACTTTCAGTCAGTTCAAAGCACCCAGAGGGTAGCTTATGGCTTTCTTGGGCTATGAGTCCAAGGATTAAGCTGATGAGCGATCTCTAATTAGACGCTTGCACTTAAATGCAAGCGGGTTCTGACATGATAAAATACCATACCAACTAAGAATCTAGTGTTATTGGGTTTTCTGACTTGTAGATGCACCTTGGGCAGAAGTTATGGACTTGTTAGTCTTTGGACGTTGATTATCGACATAGGTTTCCCCAGGCGATCGCTATTTTTTTTATCGCTATATTTGTTTTCAGCCTCCTTCCTAGGCAGGAGCGTGGGAACGAGAGATAGCAAGTAGTGTACCAGTACTGCATCACTTTAGCTTGCTTTTCTAGTCGGGTTGTAATTGCTCTGAGCAACTCCTCTACTGTAGCGGGCTTGGTAACATAGTCATCTGCTCCCAAGTCCATACCTTTACGGATATCTGCCTTAGTGTTGCTGCCTGTGAGAAAAATGAACGGAGTAATTGCTGTAACAGGATCTTGACGCAGTGCAGCCAACACTCCGAAACCATTCATATCCGGCATCATAATATCGCAAAGTATTAAGTCAGGTAAATGTTGTTGTGCTTGCTGGATACCAGTATTACCGTTTTCAGCACCTATGGTGTAAAAACCTTCAGCCTCAAGACCGTCTAAGAAAATGTTGCGGGTTATGGCGTCATCTTCAATAACTAAGATCTTTTTCGAGGATTCGTGCATCATGTTCAATCACTAGAATTTGTGGAAGCTAGTAATTAATAAATTTGCCAATTGCCAAGTAGTCAATAGTCAAATATTTCTGCTATGGACTCTGGATTATAGATTTTGGACTAGGCTTAAGGACTGGACATTTGTTGATGGCAGCTTAATGGTAAAAGTAGTGCCTACACCTAGCTATTACTACCTTAA
This sequence comes from uncultured Stigonema sp., assembly GCA_964657905.1. GTDB lineage: Bacteria > Cyanobacteriota > Cyanobacteriia > Cyanobacteriales > Nostocaceae > Stigonema. The sequence continues at coordinate 241 of CAZZXJ010000404.1, read as the reverse complement.
GCCGAGGTGAAGTACATGGAGGTGAGGGTAGCACTTCTGTCATAGCGCGCCTGCTAATTGGCAGTGTCATTGCCGGACTTTTGGGTCTGGGGTTGTTAAATAATTACCATCTGCTTACAGTATTGCCATTCGTTGTTTTCTTGACTATGCGGGTGTTGCGACCTTTCATTAAGGCTGTGCTACAACCTAGTACACGGGGCGCGGAAATAAAGCAACCATTCAGAATCATCGAAAAGCTTGC
>CAZZXJ010000403.1:0-6268 GCA_964657905.1 uncultured Stigonema sp. | reverse complement strand
AACAATTAACAATTACCTATATTAAGCTTCTATCTCATTCCATAGGCGTTCCAACTGACGCCGCCAAGCAGCTAAAACCTCTGACTGCATTTCTGGGGTTTGGTCTATTTCACCCAACAATCCTTCTGCATAAAAGCGTTCTAGGCTTTGCATTGTGGCTTGCAAGGATTGACCTTGCAGTTTTGCTGCTTGGATAATTTGCCGGAGGCGGCTTTCTATCAGCCGATTAAAGGCATCATCTAAACCAACTTCAGATAGGGAAATGAGTCGGGCGATGCAAGAGCGAAAATCTTCTACAACCAAACTGCTGCAGTTGTGCTGAAATACTCCCCACACTACATCTTGGTGTAATGCGTAGCGTACCTCCTGAGTGTCATCAAAGTTCGCTTCTAGGAACTGTTCTAAAAAGGGTTGGGCTTCTTGTACTGGCACAATGGGTTGTAAAACTCGCAACCAAGTTTCATCGTCCGAAAGCATGACCAACAGCCGAGAATTAGAAGTTTCTATTTGCCAGGAACCGGATGCAACAGCATTGATAGATGCTGCACCAAATAACTGTGTAAGCGTATCCGCGATTTCTGAAGGTTTCATAAGCATTTTTTAGCTTCAGCATCTAGCGTAGCCCTTTGAGTATGACGCTGCGATCGCTCATTATATTACACCTGATAAGCTTTTGAAGTGCGATCGCCTTAGATACTAACACAAAGCAGGCTACATAAACAGCAGCTTGTCCTGCCCCCCTGAATTTTCCTCCCATCGGTATTTCAAGTTTTTTTACCTTGAGTCACTGTTTTCGGAGTTTTTCTTCCGTAAATATGAAATTCCTTTGCAAGGGTATTCGGTATTTGAGCAATTGAATCGGATGGGCAAGCTGCTGCTAATTTTTGATGGTTTTGATGAAATGGCAGCTAGAGTTGACCGCCAAGAAATGATTAACAATTTTTGGGAGTTAGCGAAAGTAGTCATACCAGGAGCTAAGGTGATTCTGACTTGCCGTACTGAGCATTTTCCAGAAGCTAAAGAAGGGAGGGCACTGCTCAATGCTGAATTGCTTGCTTCAACTGCCAACTTGACCGGTGAAACACCACAGTTTGAAGTACTGGAATTAGAGAAATTTAACGATGACCAAATTCGGCAGGTGTTATCGTTGCAAGCTCAATCCACTACAGTAGAGCAGGTGATGGGTAACCCACAGCTGTTAGATTTAGCGCGTCGTCCGGTGATGACCGAGTTAATCCTAGAAGCGCTACCAGATATTGAGATAGGTAAACCAGTAGATATGTCACGGGTTTATCTTTATGCAGTGCGGCGGAAGATGGAGAGAGATATTAAAGCAGAACGCACATTTACTTCTTTGGCAGACAAGCTTTACTTTTTGTGTGAATTGTCTTGGGAGATGCTCTCAACTGATCAGATGAGCCTAAATTATCGGCTGTTTCCTGAGCGCATTCGTCGCCTCTTTGGTTCTATAGTGCAAGAGGAAAAAGATTTAGATCACTGGCACTATGACATGATGGGGCAAACGATGCTCATCCGCAATGCTGATGGTGATTATACTCCAGCACATAGGTCATTGTTAGAGTTCTTTGTGGCTTATAAGTTTGCGGCAGAGTTGGGGGTATTGGCAAAGGATTTTACTGAGTTGGCAGCAGTGAGATCGCATGTAAACAGTAATGCTGCACGAATCGATTACACTTGGTCATCCTATTTCCAGCGACAAGTGGATGTTGTGGGAAATATTCTGCTTACTGCGCCATTAAAGTCATTTACAAGTGAACCATTGGAGACGTTGAGGGAGACCTTTGGGCGATCACCTTTAACAAAGGCGGTCATGGATCTGCTTTTGCCGATGTTGGACAATTATCTCCTTGCCAATCCATTATTACATCATCCTATTATTAATATTCTTGAAGCAACACGTAGTAGAACTGAAGCAGAGGTGGGTTATGCTGGGGGGAATGCAGCCACTTTGGCAGTAATGATTGACAAGGCAGCATTGGAAGGAAAAAACCTAAGCGGTGCTGTAATTAAAGGTGCTGATTTTACAAATGCCAGCCTACGTCAGGTCAATTTTGCTGAGGTAAATTTGGCTGATTCGGTTTTCACTGAAATCTTTAGTCAAATTTTCTGTGTAGCATTTAACTCAAATGGACAACTTTTAGCAACAGGTGATGCTGCTGGTGAAATTCGCTTGTGGCAAGTTGCAGATAGACAAGAACTTTGGAGTCGTAGAGAACATCTTCAGGTAGTACGCTCATTAGCTTTTAGTCCTGATGGTCATACTCTTGCTAGTGGGAGTATTGATCACACTATTAAAATCTGGGATATCCGTAAAGGAGAATGCCTAACAACTTTGCAGGGACATGGAGCAATCAAGCTTTGGGATGTAAAGACAGGTAAATGCTTAAAAACTCTCAAAAGTGACAGACCATATGAAGGTTTGAATATCACAGGTGTCACAGGCTTAACAAAAACTGCGAAAGCCACACTCAAGGCTTTAGGAGCGGTAGAGAGTGAATAGTTCTTTCTAAACTTGAAAGGGGTGCTACATTAGGACTTACGCACTATACAAGTTGAACATCATGTGTATTAACGGATAATGGTCGTTTCCGACTTGTAGGGGCGCTCCTGCCGTTCGCCCCTACGGTGGACGGTAACACTCTCATTCTTTGAAAAATCAAACGTTGAGGCACTCTTAATTCCTAAATCATATCTGATGATTTCTGTCAATGATGCCTGCGACGTGGGTAGCGATCTCTCTTCGGGGAAAAACTTTTTGGTTTACTGAATATTGATAGGTTTGTTACCAATGATAGTATTCCGTTTGAAGTTGCACCCACGTTACAGCAATTTTCACCTTTATTAGACCACAGTCGTAGGGGCGCGGTGGCCGTCATTAGTGTCAACTTAAGACAAGTGCGAATAGAATTCGCGGCTACACAAACAAAGTCCCTGACGCTCGTTCCTCGCTAACGCTGCGCTAACGGGTGACGCTCGTTCCGACGCGGGGGTACCCGCTAACGCTTCGCTATCGCTACCGCTGACGCCGGAGTACCGGCTAACGCAACGCTTACGCTAACGCCAGTCCCCTACGGAGGGAAACCCTCCTTCAGGGCTGGACTCACCGCCTACGCGGCAATACGGAAAATCAAGGGTTTTGAAACCTGCGTACGGCTTTGCCGTTGCCGGAGGCTAGGCAGGTTTTGCCTGTGTAGCTGCGGCTTTAACCGCCCATTTAAGGTTAAGTTGACTTACTGCTTACTGCTGTAAACTAAAGTTTTAGCGTGTTAATTGCTTTTCGCCTCAAATGTTCACACGGTTCTTTAGGCAGGAATGACTAGAGCAATCAGTGACCGTTTATCAAGCGATTGGACTTTACCTACTTGACTGAGATCAGTTACAACGCGGTCTAGCAGTTTTCCAGCTTGCTCACGATATTGATGTTCTCGACCTCGTAAACGAATAGTAAATTTCACTGAATCGCCTTTACTCAACCACTCAACCGCTTGCTCGATGCGTAAATTGTAATCAGCCACACCCACGTTTAGACCGAACCGGACTTCCTTTACCGTAGGTCTAGCACTCTGGGTCTGACGTTTTTTCTTTTGATACTGAAGCTTGCCATAGTTGAGGATCTTCGCTACTGGAGTGTCTTTGCTTTGGGAGACTACAACTAGGTCAAGCTCTAAGCTTTGTGCTAGCTGTAGAGCTTCATATGTGTCGGTCAGACCACGATTGTTATTCTCATGGTCAATCAAAAACACTTGAGGTGACTTTATTTGCGAGTTAAGCAGTTGATTGTGGACTACGATGATGATTTCCTCTTAATTGTTCAATAGGAATGCAAGTGCAAGTAATGCCAATGTAACACAATGCTAACTAGTGCGTTGTTCAAGGTAGAGAATGGGAAGCTGGTCGAATTTATCAAGGACAGCGAACAAGTTGTCGATGTGGGAACAGTTGGGATGGCTAATTGAGGAGTGTTTAACGAAGTAGTGAGAGTGCGATCGCACCAATACTGTAGTGCTGGCATGATTGGCATATTAAATAGTTGTGGTTGGGGTGGGGGTGGGAAAGTGATAATCTTTACAAGATTTTATTTGCAATAAATCCTAATTTTTATCAACAATATGAGCACCAACTTTGGACGCGAAATTTGTGGTACTCTCGATGCAGCCCAAGCGCGGGAGTGGTTAGTAACCAATGGCATCGGTGGTTACGCCTCGGGTACAGTAGCGGGTTTGCTAACGCGCCACTATCACGGCTTACTGGTGGCAGCACTGAAGCCACCGCTCGGCAGAACTCTGCTCCTCACTAAGCTTGACGAGACAGCCGTGTATGACGGACGCTCTTATGCCCTAGGGACTAACCGTTGGGCTGGTGGAGCACTAGGTCCACAAGGCTATCTGCACATTGAACGCTTTGAACTAGAAGGAACAATACCTGTATGGCGCTTCGCTTGTGGGGATGCACTGTTGGAAAAACGTGTGTGGATGCACCTTGGTAGCAACACCACCTATGTTCACTACTACCTAAAGCGTGCCACTCAGCCGCTAGCACTAACCATGAAAGCCCTGGTCAACTATCGCGATCATCACGGCAGCACACACGCCAACGGCTGGCAGATGAACGTTGATTCGATGGAACATGGGGTCTGTGTCACCGCTTTTCCTCAATCTGCACCGCTATATCTGTTAACCGATAGCGGCAACGCCGCATCTGCACATGAGTGGTACTACGGTTTTGACTTAGCAGTAGAACGCGATCGCGGACTCGACGCTCACGAGGATCACCTGCACGCGGCAACCTTTGACACTACCCTCCAGCCCGGTGAATCACTCACGTTTGTTGCCAGTACAGAGAACCGCCCAGATTTGAATGGTGTCGCAGCACTAGAAATGCGTCGCGCCTACGAGCAAAAGTTGACAAGAGGCTTGAGAGGTAGAGAGAGAGAGAGCAATTCTTCTTTCCCCCCCTCCTCTTTTGTCACTCACCTGCTTCTTGCAGCTGACCAATTCATTGTCAGTCGCCCACTACCCGATGACCCTGATGGTAAAACCATCATTGCCGGTTACCACTGGTTTGGTGACTGGGGTCGCGATACCATGATCAGCCTACCGGGTCTCACAATCTCCGCAGGTCGTCCCGATGTGGCACTCCCTATTCTGCGCACCTTTGCCCGCTACGTGGATCAAGGCATGTTGCCTAACCGTTTTCCAGATGCGGGTGAGACACCAGAATACAACACGGTGGATGCGACCCTCTGGTACTTTGAAGCGATTCGCGCTTACCATGCCGCTACTGGAGATGACAATAGCTTGCGCGAACTCTTTCCTGTACTGGCAGATATTGTTGATTGGCACTGTAAAGGGACGCGCTACAACATTCACCTAGACCATGATGATGGCCTACTTTATGCTGGCGAGGCTGGTGTGCAACTCACCTGGATGGACGCCAAAATCGGCGATTGGGTAGTGACACCACGCACTGGCAAACCTATAGAAGTTAACGCCTTGTGGTTCAACGCCTTGCGAACAATGGCTGCGTTTGCCCTGCATCTCGGCAAGCCGCACCACGAGTATGAGCAGATGCAAGAGCGAGCGGAGATCGGATTTAAGCGCTTTTGGAACGATACAGTCGGTTACTGCTATGACGTTCTGGATGGACCTGAGGGAAACGACGCTTCGCTGCGACCAAACCAGATCTTCGCTGTGTCGTTACCAGCAAGCCCTCTGACATCAGTTCAGCAACAGGGTGTGGTGGAGTCGTGTGGGCGATCGCTTCTCACCTCTCACGGTCTACGCAGCCTTGACCCCAACCATCCGCAGTATCAGGGTCACTACGGTGGAGATCAGCGTCAGCGTGACAGTGTCTATCACCAGGGGACGGTTTGGGGCTGGCTGATTGGCCCGTTTGTCTTGGCACACCTGCGTGTTTTCAACGATCCGGTTCAAGCTCGCAGTTTCCTGGAACCGATGGCTAATCATCTGTGGGCACATGGTGTCGGCAGTTGCAGTGAGATTTTTGATGGTGATGAGCCTCTGACGCCAAAGGGTTGTATTGCCCAAGCTTGGACGGTAGCGGAGGTGCTTCGCGCCTGGATGGCAACGGAGAGGGGGAGATAGGAAAATTTCTCGCTCCATGGCTCCAAAATCTAAAATGCGAAATCGCTTGTTCGATGGTAGATATGCATCTTATGTTCGTTATTTTACTCCCTCCTCAATTAGGTGATATCTTTAACCAGGATGACCGAATAATTCGTAATTCG
>CAZZXJ010000402.1:0-6303 GCA_964657905.1 uncultured Stigonema sp. | reverse complement strand
TGCCCTATGCCCTATGCCCCTGTTCTGTTACACCTCAGCAACAATTTGTTCTTGTTCTCTTTCGACAAACGCTTGGACGCGGGCGCGATAACTTCTCAAGGATTCATCTACCCAATCGCGATCATTACTGTTGGCGTATAAATGCACCAGTGGTTCGCTAGCATCTGGCAAAACTAACACCCAACTATCATCGTAGGGCTGACAAATTTTCACCCCATCGATTAATTCCAGGTTTTGAGCCGGGTGAGTTTCTACTAGGTAGCGCATGAGCGCTCCTTTGACTGTCCAAGGGCAACGTATTGTATGACCTTTGTGAATGACACGAGGCAATTCTGAGCGTGCGGAAGCGAGCGATCGCTCCTGTATGGTTAGCATCTCAATTAGCTTGGCAATGCAGAACATAGCATCAAATCCTGGATGCAACTCTGGGAAAATAAAGCCTATGTCGCCACTACCTCCCAGTACTACATTGTGGTTTTTCTGACATGCCTCCATCAACGCCGTAGGATTTGCCTTGGTGCGAATCACCTTGCCGTCGTGGCGACGAGCAATTTGTTCTACAGCACTGGAAGCCTGAACCGGTACGACTACTGTTCCCCTAGGGTTAGCCGTTAAGATCATGTCCACCATGAGCGCTGTTAACATTTCCCCACGAATGGGAATGCCTGATTCATCAACTAAAATCAGCTGTTCTCCATTAGCCGATATCTGACCGCCAAAGTTAGCCTTCAACGCCTCCACTACATGACCAAGCTGAATCAGAAGTGCTTCGCGGTCAGTTGCTGACATAGTGGCTTTATTCAGACTGGCATTGAGTACTACCGCATCAGCGCCAAACTTATCTAACATTTGGGGCAACACTGCGCCTGCAACAGCATACACGTAGTCAATTACCACTTTTGCCCGACTGTTGCGAATTGTATCAATGTGTAACAGCTTCTCAAAAGCAGTGCAGTATCGCTCAACGACTTGAATGGGGTAGACAACATCGCCAATCTCATGAATTTGCGCCCGCCGCATATCTTCCTTAAAGTAAGCCCCCTCAATTTTCTTCTCTTGAGATTTAGAGATATTTATTCCTTTGGCATCCATGAACTCAATCAGGATGTAGTCAGGGCGATCAGGATGCATCCGCACATGAATACCCCCGACTACCCCCATAGTTGGTATAACTGTGCGAGCGACAGGAATAGAGGTGGCGTCTAGGTTCTGAATATCTATACCTACAGACAAAAGACCTGCTATTAATGACCGCGTGACCATGCGAGAGATATTGCGTTGGTCGCGGGAAACTGTGACACGACTCCGTGGTTTCAAGGTAGAACCGTAGGCAGATCCCAACTTCACGGCAAATTCTGGGGTGATGTCGATATTGGCTAATCCTTGGACGCCACGTTGCCCAAATAAATTGCGTTGCGCGGTGTTACCCCAAATCAAGTTAATATTTAAGATCGCCCCTGACTCAATTTTTTTACTAGGCCAAACGCGCACGTAGGGGCTAATTTGGGCTTCTTCTCCCACGGTGGAAAGGGAACCTACTACCGCCCCTTCTAAGACCTGAGCACGACGGTCTACACGGGTACCACGGGCAATGATACAAGCTGAAAGATGTGCTTCATCGCCAATTATGGCTCCATTCCAAACAATCGGACGCTTGAGATTGGCGTAAGCGCCGATAGTGACGTTATCTCCAATTACGGTTCCTGCTTCAATTTGTACCTTGGCGCCAATGCGGCAGTTGTCCCCAATAATTGCTGGGGCTTCAATCTCAGCTGAAGAATCTATATGAGTGTTTTGACCTACCCACAATCCAGGTGAAACCTCTTTGTAGGGAAAGTCAAGTTTGACGAGACCGTGTAATCCATCATACTGGGCCTGACGACAGGCGTCTAAGTGACCGACATCGCACCAATAACCTTGAGCAATGTAACCGTACATTGGCTCGTCTTTGCTCAGTAGTAGGGGGAACAAGTCTTTGGAAAAGTCGCATTCAGTGTTTTCTGGCAAGTATTCTAAAACTTCTGGTTCTAAAATGTATGTGCCAGTATTTACCGTATCGGAAAAAATTTCACTACTAGAGGGTTTTTCTAAAAATCGGCGAATCCGATTTTCCTCATCGGTAATGACCACTCCAAATTCAATGGGGTTAGGGACACGTGTCAAAATCAAAGTGGCTTTTGACTTTTTTTGCTTATGAAATTCAATTGCTGCTTTTAGGTCAAAATCTGTTATACTATCACCGCTAATGACTAAAAAGGTTTCATCAAGGAGTTCCGCAATGTTTTTCACGCAGCCTGCGGTCCCAAGGGGCTGGTCTTCTTCTACGGCATAGGTCATCTGCACACCAAAATCGCTGCCATCTAGGAAGTAGTCTCGCAGGACATCAGGTAAATAATGTAGTGTGGCAATCACTTCTGTGATTTGATGCCGTTTGAGGAGATTGATGATATGTTCGGCAATTGGTCGATTGAGAATGGGCACCATAGGTTTGGGTAGGTCAGAAGTGAGCGGGCGAAGCCGCGTTCCCGATCCTCCAGCCATCATTACTGCACGCATAAATCCTCCTTAGCTGTTTGTACCAGTAGAATGCGTCTAGTCCCATAAAACACGTTTGTTCAACTTTTCTCTAGTCTGCTGTTGATGTTCAAATTTAGGGAACTTTCGCTCATATGCATCTGGTCAGAGATAAGAATATCTACTCGTCACACTAACTTGTTTGTCTATAGAAGATCAAGAAGGGGTAATGAAGGGTTAAACCCCTCATTACCCCATTCAGTAGTCCTGAGTTCTTCCTTCTTGAGTCCAGTAAGAGTATTCAGTCCTTCCTAGTTGAATTTCAATTGAAAAGAAAAGACTGCTTTGGCACTCAGTACTGTTTCAGTGAGGCTACTTGAAACTGGAATATGAGGATGTAACAAGGGATACCGAAGACCGTGGGCTTTAGTCATCGCTGCTCAGTGTCTTTTCTAAAGTGCCAATATGGAGTGAGAATACTTAACTCGAATTTTGTCAATTGCTCACGGGGTTGATGGCAATGAGTAATTTAATCGTTTTTGCATTGATAGTGGGTTATGCAGCTGTTGCTTGGAGGTTTTGGAAAGGATTTTACCGGACTAACTTCCAGCAAAGTTTGCCTAATCGCCTCAGTTTAGCCTTGCTGTGGCCAGCTTTATTTATTACAAATAAATCCTATCGTCAAAACTTGAGAAAGGCGCTTAAGGGTAAGTAAAGTCGGGCTGTAGAAAGGCTCTGGTTAATTTAAGTATGGTGCGTTAACGCAGTGTAACGCACCATACATGCTAGTACCGCTCTTGCGTTCGTCAAAAGTCAAAAGCTTTATATATCAAGGCTTGTGCCTGTTTGAAATGGTTGCTTTATTGACGCCGCACTGCACTAGGTAATTTTTGAGTGGGAAAGAATTACAAAGCTTGAATCCACTCTTTGACAAAGTATTCCGTCCAAATGCCATTTTGCCAGTAGGGGTCGGCTTCAACCAACTGGCGCACAGTGGCTTCCTCTTCGGCTTCGTAAATGCCAAAAACTTGAGTGACATCCCTGGTAGGACCAATGGTAATCAACACACCGGATTCTTTCTGTTTAGCAAGTCCGTCTAGATGGGCTTGGCGGTAGGGAGTACGTTTTGCTAAGACGTCTTCGCAGTAAGTTCCCCACATTACGTATTTAGGCATGGCTAGATTTTTCCATCATTAAAACCGCAGATAAACGCGGATGATCATAAATTATTATCTGCGTCCATCCGCGTCCATCTGCGGTTAAAAAAATTAACTCCTGAGAGTGACGCCGAATTTTTCTACCAGTGCTTCGCGGATTTTTTGATGTACTGGTTCAACTTCAGCATCGGTGAGGGTACGATCGCACTCTCGATAGATTAAGCGAAATGCCAAACTCCGCTGTCCCTGTGGCACATTCTCACCACAATATTCATCAAACAATTCCACTGACTCCAGCAAATCTTTACCAGCTTTGGTAATGACTTTTTGAATTTCGACAACTGTTACCTTCACGGATGCAAAAAAGGCAATGTCCCGATCAGCAGCTGGATAGGTAGAATAGGGTTTAAATTTCGGTATGAGGATGTCATCTTGATCCAGAGAATCTAAAAGCACATTTAGCTCCATCTGGAACACGTACACTGAATCTGGTAAGCCTCTTTCTCGACGCAGTTGGGGATGCAGTTGCCCAAAGATACCAAGTCTATTCCCCTGAACCCACAGGGAGGCGGTGCGTCCTGGATGCAAGCGGCGATCGCGGCAATCAGGTTGATATTCTACCTGCAAGTTCAGTTGCTGAAATATACTTTCTAAAATACCTTTGGCTTCAAACAAGGTCATGGGTTGCTCGTGACCGCTTCTTGTCCACTTGCTGGCGGTAAGATCACCTCCCATTATCCCAGCAATTGCTTCTGTTTCTTGCAAACCATCTTCTTCTTGCCAGAAAATTTGCCCAATTTCAAAGCCGTTCAGAACACCATTTCCCTGCTCTAAGTTGTACTGAAAGGCATCTATCAAACCGGATATTAAATCGGTTCGCAGCGCCGAATATTCTACAAATAAAGGGTTTGTCAGCACGACCTGTCTACTTTCCCCTGGCTTCACCAAAGAGTAGTGCATTAATTCTGTCAAGCCTTCTGCCCGTAGTGTTGCTCGTAACTTGCGGATCAGCTCATGATCTAAAGGCAGATAGCCTGCTTCTGCTTTGTCTGGCAGAGTATCACAAAATTTGTCATAGCCGTAGAGACGGGCTATTTCTTCAATCAAATCAATTTCCCGCTCTAAGTCGCGGTAACGATAAGGTGGGACAGAAACTGTCCAATTACGGTCTCCAGAAGGATTAACCTGACATCCCAACGCAGTTAGTATGCGCTCAACATCTGCGCCTTGCAGTTCTCCGGTTTCCTCGCTCAAATCCACTGGTCCTAGCACCTGATTAACTCGGTCTAAACGCAGTTCTATTGAATGCGTCCAATGAGCGGGATCGGGGCGCGTGTCAGCAATTTCTTGAGTAACTATTGTGCCATGCCCCAGTTGGCTGATCAGTGACAAGGCGCGACGACAGGCTACCTCCAACTCGGCGCGGTTAACTCCTCGTTCGTACCTGCTAGATGCCTCGCTTCTTAATCCTACGCTGCGGGAACTCCGGCGAATTGCCACTCCTTCAAATAACGCGGCTTCTAAAACCAGGTTTTGAGTACCATCATGTACTTCGGTTTCTTCTCCACCCATCACTCCAGCCAGCGCAACGGGTTTGTTGTTAGCAGTGATTAACAAATTTTGGGTTGATAGGGTGCGAGTTTGTCCATCTAGAGTTTTTAGTGATTCTCCAGGGTTGGCAAAACGGACGCCGATTTTTAGAGACGTTGCATCTGGGGTCGCGACCCCAGCAACTGCTTGTAGGCGATCGCGATCAAAGGCGTGCAGGGGCTGTCCCCATTCCAAGAGAACATAGTTAGTAATGTCAACGACATTATTTATTGGTCGTACCCCTGCCGCCCGCAAGCGCTGTTGCAGCCACTCTGGTGATGGGGCAATTTTCAGATCTGAAATCACCGTGCCAATGTATGCTGGGCAAGCTTGTGGATCGGCGATTTTTAAAGCTAATTTATGCTCTTCCTTGGGGATTGGTACTGCACCCGGTTCCGGAATTGTTAGCTTTGCGCCTGTCAGGGCTGCTACTTCCCGCGCTACACCTACCATACTCAAAGCATCAGCACGGTTGGCAGTAGCCGTCACGTCTAAAATCACATCCTCTAAACCCAACAGTGGGCGCACGTCGCTACCCAGTTGCAGATTCTCTTGGGTAAAAATATGAATCCCGTCTACATCGCTGGGTAAACCGAGTTCCTTTAAAGAACAGATCATGCCTTGAGATGGAACGCCTCGCAGTTTTGAACTCTTTATTTTTAAATCAATGTTGGGTAAGTAAGTACCTATGGTTGCTACAGCTACATACATATCTGCCCGGACATTGGAAGCACCACAAACGATATTTAAAGTTTCGTCAGCGCCGATATCGACTTGGCAAACGCTTAATTTATCAGCATTGGGGTGGGGTTGGCGCTCAAGCACTCTTCCAACAACAACCCCCGAAGCCCAAGTGCGGCGGTCTTCGATATCTTCTACCTCAAACCCAGCCATTGTTAGTGTTTCTGCTAGTTCTTCCGGACTAAGTTTCAGATCGACTAGTTCCTGTAACCATTTAAGAGAAATACGCATAGAATGTGTTTACTTGTACAAAATCTAAATTAAAATCATAATGCCATAGTTATTAGTCATTTGTCATTTG
>CAZZXJ010000401.1:0-6307 GCA_964657905.1 uncultured Stigonema sp. | reverse complement strand
TGACCAATGACTAATGACTATCAATTAAAATGTGGCACGAATTAAATCATCTAGATTAACTTCTAGTTGAGATATCGCTTTTTCTTGCACCTTTTTTAAAACATCTGGGTCAAGTTCTGCTTGGAGGGGACGAATTTTAAAGAAATCCTCAGTTTGCGTTTTTTCTCCTTTGCGAAGTGCCTCGTAAGCTGCGCGAATTGCCTTAAACTCCTCTGGATAATTATGGGCGGGAAATTCCCGCAGTTTGGCATGATAGGCGGCTTTGATTTCGTTAGAGGTAGCTCCTGGTGAGATTCCTAAGAGTTCGTAGTGGTTCGTCATAAATAATTAAAAATTAAAAATTAAAAATTACAATAATTCTTGAAAACCTCCTCTCCTTCTACCTTTTTGCTTTTTGGAAGTAGGTTGGAAGTTTACAAAGATAGAGTCTAGGTCTGGCTCATCTTCTTCATCATCATCATCTGAGAAGTTGGGCATACTGCTGAGCATCATTTGTTTGAGTTCCGGAAGCATTTTCTCCAATTCAGCTTTGGGAATTTTGCTGCCAAAAAATTTCCGGATCATGCCTTCCACGAGTTCATCAATATCTGACAAATTTAGATTGTCGAATGTCTCTGGGTCTGGCATTATGCTTTGAGTTTCTTGCGCACTAAGAAACGCCTGTTCTTCCCGAAAGGCTTGTAATGCTTTGGCATCTTGCAAACGACGGGCTAATTCAAATCCCTGTTGCTTCAACTGCTCGTAGTTAGGATGATTCACAGGATAGGTAGTGGCTCTTGCTAATAGAAGTAGGGGGTTTTGGGGTTCCCGACGCAGTGCTTCATCAAGGGTAGGTATCAGGGTGACAATGGAGCCAAAACGGCGCACTTGCAACTGCATGTTTGCCAGAGCATTTCCTGGTTGGGGCATGGTGTCGAGGTAGGCACGCAAAGGAACATCTAGTTTTTGGGGATTACTTTCTTTGACAGCTAAAACAACAAGATGAGCAAGTCTGGCTTCTGGATGTTCGGCTGATAGCTGGAACAGCTTTTGAACATACTTATTTGTTAAAGCTGCGATGCCTTTTTCGCGTTTGGCAAATAGGTGGATAGAAATAGCGATCGCCTGCAATACTGGAATTTGCTCATTAAGAGATAATTTTTGGAGGAGAGTCTCCCATTCTTGGGTTGCGGCTACCTGATTTAGCAACACTCGACCGCCAGAGTTGGGATGACTTTGTACTGCATTGGTAAAAATTCCACAGGCACGCAGAGCTGGATCTTTGTGATCTTCTGTCTGTACTAGGTGGCTAAACAAGGGATAAGAAAGCGTAGACAGAGCTTCTACCCAAGGCAATATCTCCACCTCAGTATCAACATTGAGGTCGCCAAAGTACTTGCCAAAGCGGCGACGAGCTTCATTGCGTGCCTGCTTGTCCTCTAGTTCGTCCCAACATCTGAGCAAAATACCGTAAACTTCTTCATACCGACACCCACCTTCTATTGCTTGGGTGAGCAGTGCTATTGCTTGTTGATAATTTTCCTCTGAGGCGGCAATTAGTCCCTTGCGCCCAATGACCTCTGGAGATGTCGGACAGATGCGTTCTGCTTGTTGCACAGATCCAAAAGCTGCGCGATCGCGATCCAGTGCCATGTAAGCATCTGCCATCCGGCAGTGGAGATGAGCTAGGGTTGGTTTCAATCGATCCGTTGGCCATTCTTGAGGGTTTTTTTTGCCTTCCTGCTCTAACCACTTCAAAAAACGGGTCAACAGACGTTGGCGTTCTTGATCAGAATCATTAGCTTCCAAAACTTCTAACAGGTTGACTGCTAGTTGCGGGTTAAAGGATTGTTCTGTCAACAACGGCTGCCAAAAAAGTTCCACGCATTCTAGTTGTCCTTGGGTAAGTGCCTGTTGACCTGCTAGGGTAAACAGCGGTGTACGAAGACTCTCTAGTTCCGGGAAGCGAGTGGAATGCCGCTCAATTTCCGACAGCGCATGTGCAGCATCATGGTGATTGCCCTCGTCAATCTGTTGCAAGACTAACAGCGCCGTCATTGCCTCTTGAGTAAGAAGATCTCCTCGTTGGATTTCGCGTTCCTGGGGTAGAAATCCTGTCTTTGCTTGCTGGAAAGAAGCTAATCGCTCTAAAATTGGATGTTCTAAGTACTTTGGTCTGCCATAGGTTAATCTGGATGATTGCAACCCCAAAATACTAGCAGCAGCATCCCAATGACTGAGTGCCTGCTGGGTGTAAACAATCCAAGCGATCGGCACTTCTCCTGGGGTCATGGGACGCTTAATTTTCTCAAAAGATGCCAAAGCTGCTGAGCATTGTCCATTCTTCAGGGAAAGAACTCCCTGCACCCAGTGGAGTTGGGCGGCGCTAAACCGTTTAGATTGTTTGTTGATTAACTGCTCAACTGTGGCAGTATCTCCTTTGAGTAACAGGAGCTTGAGATAACAGATGCTGTAGTCTTTGGTCAGGGTGTCGGACTCAAAAGCATCATGGAGCACTCTTAAAGCTGCATCCAATTGATTCAACTCCAGCAGACACCTAGCTTGCCAGTAGTGAGCTTCTCCAACCAGACCCATTTCTAGAGTCCGCCTGAAAGATTTTTCTGCCTGTTTGAAATCTTGCTTTTGAAATTCCTGCTGACCCCGCAGTAACCAAATCTCCGATTCTTTGGGAGTGAATTTAATATCAGGTTGCGATCGCTGAATTTTTTTGATTTCTTCCAATGCCTGACGATATTTTTTCTGCTTCAGCAATTCTTGCAGTTGCATGTCAAAGGAGCTTTCAGCTTTTGACGTGCTGGAGACATGTTCTTGTGAGCGCTGTTTGGACTGATTTTTAGCCACTGGGCTTTCCTCCCGATTGTTTTCCTGTTTCCCCTCTCATCGGAAAGGGTGGCGTTAACAATTCACTTAGTCTTAAAATTAATGTAGCAATTACATTAATTTTACAGTTTCAGTAGCACAAAGCCCAATTCCTGATCGGTGCTTTTGACCAAGAGGCACCTTTGCAGGGAGCACAGGGGGCAGGGGGAATATTTTAATTCTTCCCCCTGCGTAAAGGTACAAGCCCCTAAATTCATTTATGGAAAAAAGAAAATATTTATTTCGAGCGGAGAGTGCACGAGAAATAATGCGTCCTTGCTTCAAGCGAATATATTCATTTATGGGGTTTCCCCCTGCTCCCCTCCCCCTGCAAAGATGCCTCTTCCTGACAAGTCCCTCCTGACTCCTGTAGAGACGCCATACCCAAGCGTCTCTACAACTCAGCTAGGGATGATTCTCAGCCCTGTTTCTGTACACACAGCCTGTAACTGTTTATCCCATGGTTCAATAGGTAGCTCTTGCACATAGGCAAATTCAAACACAATGCCTATGGTAGGCTTTTTTGCCCATTCAGGGGAACTCAGCAGGCGATCGTAATATCCCCCACCGTAACCCAAGCGATATCCTTGAGTGTCGCAAGCAACACTGGGAACGAGAATTAAATCTACTTCTTTTGGAGTAATGGTTGGAGCTTCGGGTAATGGTTCGATAATGTCATAAGCCCCGGTTTTTACCGCGTCGTTAGGCGTCCAGATATGCCAATGAAGTCCCTGATCAACGCAGCGAGGAAAACCCCAGATTTTTATAGGTTGGGCATCCTGTCTGGTTTGAGTAGGAATATGTGTAAATAGGGGATTGATATCAGGTTCTTGGCGAAAGCTGAAATAAGCGAGTATTGTTTTTGCTTGTTTAAACAGGGGAGAGGTTAAAAGCTGTGTGCAGATGCGATCGCTCAAGTGTCTCCACTCTGTGAGTGTCATTGACTGACGTTTTTTCAGAAGCGATCGCCGTAATTCTGTTTTACTTGGTTGGCGCTCAACCTTGTTCACAAGTTTATAAGTCTATTTTTGAGAACGCATCCGGCGTTCTAATGATCATAAAAATGCGGAAAACCCGTAAATCAGGTGGGTCGTGCCCACCCTACGATTATGCAGCGTTTTGACGCCACCATTCAATAGTATTCTTTAGCCCGTGCTTGAAGTCCACTTGAGCGGTGAAACCAAAGGCATGTAGAGCGCGTTCGGTATCCAAACAACGACGGGGTTGACCATTGGGCTTGTCAGTTTCCCAAACAATTTCGCCCTCAAACCCCATTAGTTCGCAAATGAGATTAATCAAATCGCGGATAGAAATTTCATCGCCCGTTCCCAAGTTCACGGGGTCAGGGTCGTTGTATGATTGAGTAGCCATAACAATGCCCCGCGCTGCGTCTTCGGAATAGAGAAACTCACGAGTAGGACTGCCATCGCCCCAAACGGGGAGTTTCTTTTCTCCCTTGGTCTGCGCTTCTTGAACTTTGCGAATTAACGCTGGGATAACGTGGGAACTACTGATGTCAAAATTATCTTCAGGTCCGTATAAATTTACTGGAAGTAGGTAAATGCCATTCAAGCCGTACTGCTGGCGATAAGCTTGCAGTTGCACGAGAAGGGCTTTTTTTGCTACTCCATAGGGGGCGTTAGTTTCCTCTGGGTAACCATTCCACAGATCATCTTCTTTAAATGGAACTGGGGTGAATTTGGGATAGGCGCAGATAGTGCCAACACAAACGAATTTCTCTACTCCAACTTTATGGGCTGCATGAATTAACTGAGTTCCCATCATCAAGTTGTCGTAGAACAATTCAGCTGGTTTTTCGCGGTTGAGACCGATGCCGCCGACATGAGCTGCTAGATGGATAACAATGTCTTGCTGGTCAACTGCACGCTGGCAATTTTCTAGGACACGTAAATCCAACTCTCGCGATCGCGGCACTGTAATCTTCTCGCGTTCTGCTCCTGCCTGACACAGCTGATTTATTACCTGACGCCCCAAAAAACCAGATCCACCAGTAACGAGAATCCTTTTGTTCTTTAGTTCTAAGGCATTCATATTTTCATCCTCGTCATTATAAGTTAGAAGTGGAGCATGCGCAGTTCTTGGCGAATCATGGCATTATCTTTAATCACTTGTTCCATCTTTCCATTTGGTGAAGTCAAACCATGCGCTTGCAAGTCTGCTTCTACCATCAGGGCTACCAGTTGCTCAAATGTTACCGAGAGTTTCCAGCCCAACTTTTGCCGCGCCTTGGTAGAATCGCCAATTAATAAGTCAACCTCAACTGGACGGAGATAGCGCTCATCAAACTCTACATAATCTTGCCAATCGAGATTCACATAACTAAACGCCTGTTCCAGAAACTCCCGCACTGAATGGGTTTCACCAGTAGAAATCACGTAATCGTCTGGCTGGTCTTGCTGTAGCATCATCCACATTGCCTTGACGTAATCCTTGGCGTAGCCCCAATCCCGCTTGGCATCTAGATTGCCCATGTAAAGTTTTTTCTGTTTGCCACCAACGATGCGAGCCACTGCCATGGTAATCTTGCGCGTCACAAAAGTTTCCCCTCGTCGAGGAGATTCGTGATTAAAAAGTATGCCATTACACGCAAACATGTTGTAAGATTCACGGTAATTCACTGTTTGCCAGTGAGCGTAAACCTTAGCGCAAGCGTAAGGACTGCGGGGATAAAACGGTGTTGTTTCTTTTTGTGGCACTTCTTGTACCAAGCCATACATTTCCGAAGAACCTGCTTGGTAGAAGCGTACCTGAATTTTGGTGCGCCACTGGTAGTCACGGATTGCTTCCAATAAACGCAGGGTTCCCATTCCTACTGAGTCTACTGTGTATTCAGGAGAATCAAAACTAACCCTGACATGGGATTGAGCACCCAGATTGTAAATTTCTATGGGCTGGACTTCTTCTAAAATGCGACGCAGTGTAGTACCGTCTGTCAAGTCACCATAGTGGAGAAACAACCGCACCCCTTCTTTGTGAGGGTCTTCGTAAATGTGATCGATGCGGTCTGTGTTGAAGGTAGAAGTCCGACGAATAATGCCATGAACTTCATAACCTTGCTCTAGTAAAAACTCACTTAGATAGGAACCATCTTGACCGGTAATACCAGTAATTAACGCTCGCTTTTTTTGCGTCATGCTCAATTATCCCTTGTCGTTTTTGAACAAATATATACAGGCAATCTGGTACAACTTAGCAGATAATTGCTCAATTGCCCAATGGGAAACCGACAAGTTCCGCTTATCGCTCAGCCACTTGTCCTACATAAATTTGCTGCTTTTAAAGGATGTTTATCGTCAGGACCCCCACTATTAACTAAATATTTTTGTTGAATATTGTATATTTTTTTAATCTTTACCCAAACTTCATCATATTTTGGCTTCTTGTTAAGACTGAATCAAGCTGTTAGGGAGCGTCATTGGTCATTGGT
>CAZZXJ010000400.1:0-6309 GCA_964657905.1 uncultured Stigonema sp. | reverse complement strand
ACTCCTTCTCATAAGAATCTACGACGCTCAGCAAGGGTATGTCATCTATCTGAAAGCTAAATAAGTCGTTACAAATAAATTTAACAAAATTTGACTTGAAGTTGCTCGTTCCCTGTCTCTGACAGGGAATGCCTAGAAAGAGGCTCTGCCTCCTGAGCGTGTTACAAGAGGCAGCAGCCCTTTGTAAGGCATTCTCCGGGCTTACGCCTGGAAACGAGTTTGAACGAGTGATAGAATTGCCTGCTCAGGTTTTATGTCCATAAATAAAACCTTTGAGCAACTGCTTAAACCTTGTATATGGAGTGAGTAAAACTGCCTTGAAATGGTTCATCCTCTTTTTAGCGTCTTGTTGGGAAAACCATTCTGACCAAATTTCCATGTCAAGATTCTCAAAGAATAGATCCTTCTGTGGATGGTTACAGTCGCCTTTCCAAGGCTTATCTCTACTTGAGAAGTGAACAATATGGGGGTCATGAATCAAGCTATTGTAAACATCTTCTGGAAAATAACTTTCTGACCATGATGAATATTTAAAGATGTAAGGTAATTGATTCCATCTGGGATCGAGTTCACCCCATTTACCTGCTATAATAGCATTTAGCCCATCTTGATCGTGCCATCTTACATACTCTTTATTTTGATCAAGATACTCGAAAATTTTTTTGCTAATACTATCTTCGCGCCATTTTTTCAGATTAATTACTAACACCCCGGAATTAAAGTATTTGTAATCAGCAGGAATACCGAGCATTTCATAATTCATCAGTCCCCTGGAGGAGGATACGTAAGGTGTCCCCATATCCTGTACAGCTAAGAGATACTTCTCTTCTATATCAATGTTCCATAATTCCTCTAAATTCCCTCTAACAATGAGATCACTATCAAGATAGATGGCTTTGGTCAAGTGCTGTGGCAAAATAGCGGGAATAAGAAGTCTGTAATAGGCAGCAATAGTAATAGATTGTGAAGTAGGCACATTCTTGAAAAGTACCTTTTTGGGCTGAAGCCAACTTAAACTCACTCGTGGCGATTGAATGGTTTGTAAAATTTTGCGCTTATTTGCTCGACTGATTCCACCATCGATCACAAATAGAGTCATATTGCGATCGCTCTTCAGGTTTACAATTGCTGAATGAAGTGTCGCAGCAAGAGGCATGGAGTAATTGTCATCAGCTGCACAGACAAGAACAATTGGTTCATTAATCGAACTTGAATCAAGAGATAAGGACACTGATAAACTCCTATTTAGGTTAAAACAGCAAATGTAGCAAATGTAGGGTGGGTTAGGCAAAAGCAGCAACTACGAGCCATTTAATTTACATAGGTAGATAGTACAATCCGAACATTTACTTACAAGAAAGCGATGATTAGGATTTGTTTCCAACCATCGCTTCACTATGTTGACGTATATTAGATAATTGTTAAAGCTGAATGACTAAACTGCTCCTTGACCTCTACCCCGTTTGTCATCATCAATTGTTAGTTCACCGTCTTTATCCTCATTCACTTCTCTGAGTTCCTCAGTACGTTGCGCTTTGTCTTCTGCTGCTTGTTGCCGCGCATCGCCTGGTACTTCATAGTACATTTCTGGTTCGACCGCGTAGTTGTTCAACAAACCTTCTTTGTCCACTGTGTAGCCGTCAGTGGTCCGAATGCTTTCGCCTGGATGGGTTTGGTCGTCGGTAGGCGCACCTGCCTCTCTCTCTTCTGTAGGCGTTTTCTTGAAAAGGTCTCCTTCTCTTTCCTTACGAGCAGCAGTTTCAGCAGGTGTAATTCCCCTATCGTAATTATTATCTTCAACGCGATCAGATGAATCTACTGCTTTTTTAACTGGTTCATTAGCTGCCATAAATTACGTCCTTGATAAAAAGTTTATCAAAAATTACTTCAAGAACTAGACTATGTTGATAAATATGAAAAATCTACTATCTTTAGAAGTGACTTATAATTAACAGCTAAACTATTTTTTCTATCTTTAGATATATTATTCAGGAATTTTTATTAATTTTTATGAAGCGCTCAAGTAGAACAATTAATTTCTACTTGACCACAAGTACTCAAATAATCTCTCATAACAAACCAAAAAGTTTTTTGATTGACTATTTCAATGAACCCTAATTTCACACAAAATGAAAAAACGAGGGCTTTTTATCCCTTACACCTCAACTTTTGTCAGAAGCCAGAAGCCTCCTGTATTCAGACTCCTGGCTCCCCTCACTATAATTAATATAAACGCGGAGGCAGATCAGCTTATAAATCTTGTGACTCGACAATTTCTTTTCGGAGAGAGCTAATTTGTGCAGCTAATTCTTGCCGAGTAGAAGCTTTGAGTAGATATCGGAAAAGAAACCAGGTTACGTAACCAATTCCAATCAACTCAAAAACTAGGTGTACCTGCGGAATATCATTTATTGCATTTAGTACAGCTAGGACTATCTTAAATGTAACAATTGCTGCAATAATTAAAGCAATACTGATAATTTGCTGCTTATATTCCTTGAAAACTCTACCTAAGTATTCGGGCAATTGCTCCAAAAATTCAGCAATCTTTCCGCCAATTTGCTGCCATTGGGATAATGGTTCAGTAGCGGGTGGTAGCAATGGCTGAGTTCCAAGTTTTGAACCTTCAAGTGCTGCGATAGGTTCGGTTGATGTAGTATCAACGGGTTTCGATTGTTGTACTTCGCTCTCCATAGGTTTCCTATTTTTTTCAATGACAACAGTTTTCAGCCGTATAGTCAAGCGCTTCACGCCGGGCGAACGAATTATCCACATTCAAACCCCATCCTCTGATATAGTAATCCTAAATCATTGGTGATCAATAGATGATTTAGTTGGATGAGCAATGCCCACCCAACTAATAATTTCACAAATCAAATAGCACTGCTATAGGTGGGGTTCTCCTGACTTCTGACTTCTTTAATTATTAATGTGTGAGGAGTTTTGTGAGTCATGAGTCATTGGTTATGAGTATTATTAGTGACTCCTAACCAATGACTCAGAACGACTTCAGCTTTTTCCCTTGACAACTTTTGCGTTATTAACCACATTTGTAACGCCTTTGATTTGCTTGGCTAGAGTTGAAATTTTAGTTAGCTGCTCTTGATTGGTCACAGTTCCCCCTACAGTCACCTTACCATCTTTTGTGGCTTCGATTGTTAAATGACCATTAGGGATGTTGGCCTCTAGCTTGGAGCGAACTTCACTTGCAAGAGCGCCTTCAGATCTGCCAGCAGGTTTTCCATCATTAAATGTATTATTCCGCTGTTCATGGGCGCGAATATCTTGATTGAGTTGGTTTCTGCGGAGTTCACTCTCAGAATCTTTTTCAGCAGCCTGAGTTGCTTGTGCGTTGGGTGTCTCAGTGGGAGCAACGCTGGGATTGTCTGGTGCTGCGCTACTAGTTTTGGCTGTATTTTCACAAGCAGCAGCACTAAATAGTAAAAGGCTACTAATTAGGAAGGAGGTTAGCTTTTTCATTTGTTTGTTTCTCGCTCGGAACGTGGTGAAAATGGTGGTGTCGTGAGGAGCAAGTTTTTTTATTTAAATCTATTGTTCTTTGTTTGTCTATCCCTAGACTTAAAGTAAGCATTCAGATATTAAGTAAGTCGGCGCAATTCAACCGAACTATGTAAAGAAAAGTAAAGCTCATCAGTTCGCTCCTAGTAAGCGCTTACTACAAACCTTTAATTTTTACGCCGACTTACTTAGCACTCACCAGCTATAGCTTAGCTTGATGAACACTCAATCTTATTGGCGTCACCAATACCAAAATTGCTAATAGTGAGTCCAGTCCTGTTCGCGAAGCGTCTCCCAAGAGGAGACGCTCCCTTGGATCGCGAACGTGGAACGAGCTTCACAAGGCAGGGTTGACGGCTTAAAGCTTACTGGTCAGCAAGGCTTTTAGACTGTTTCATCCCGGCGGTCTATGATGATGACAGCAGGATCTTCGCTATTAATACCCCTTGAGTAATTGGTGGAAGTGGTATTAACAACTGGTCTGTCCTGACGAACATCATTACCAGCATCAAAGATTTCAAAATCTTCAATTCCACGACGTTTGAGAATCGCTTCTGCATGGCGAATTTCTTCGTCTGTACCATCAACGATCACCAAGTAGTCGCCTTTGTTGATCCGATCGCTATAACCACGCGCACGGTTCTCTGGAATTCCTAAGCCTACCAGACCCCCAGTTATACCGCCTGCGGCTGCACCGATCGCACCGCCTGCGGCAGTTGTCGCCAAAGCAGTTGCAACTGCACCGCCGGCAATCACAGGACCGATTCCGGGAATTGCTAAAGCGCCAAGACCAACCAACAAGCCTCCTAGACCACCTAATGCGCCGCCTGTTACGGCTCCTGCTGTTGCGCTCTCGCCCGCTTTATTGCCCACACCTGTTTGCGTATTCACACCACCAACGGGATTGCTGCGATCGCCATCTTTGGCAATCAGCGATACTTGGTTCATTGAGAAACCAGCATCTCGCAGTTCGGTGAGTGCTGCTTCTGCATCTCGACGGTGAGGGAATACTCCTATGGCCCTTTTAGCTCTTTGCACGGAAGTTGGAGTCGTTGAAGTAACTAAAGGTGTTGTTGAGGTGAGTTGATCTGTTGTCCGATTTCTGGTATCGGGTTGGTCAAAGATTTCAAAATCTTCAATTCCACGACGTTTGAGAATCGCTTCTGCATGGCGAATTTCTTCGTCTGTACCATCAACGATCACCAAGTAGTCGCCTTTGTTGATCCGATCGCTATAACCACGCGCACGGTTCTCTGGAATTCCTAAGCCTACCAGACCCCCAGTTATACCGCCTGCGGCTGCACCGATCGCACCGCCTGCGGCAGTTGTCGCCAAAGCAGTTGCAACTGCACCGCCGGCAATCACAGGACCGATTCCGGGAATTGCTAAAGCGCCAAGACCAACCAACAAGCCTCCTAGACCACCTAATGCGCCGCCTGTTACGGCTCCTGCTGTTGCGCTCTCGCCCGCTTTATTGCCCACACCTGTTTGCGTATTCACACCACCAACGGGATTGCTGCGATCGCCATCTTTGGCAATCAGCGATACTTGGTTCATTGAGAAACCAGCATCTCGCAGTTCGGTGAGTGCTGCTTCTGCATCTCGACGGTGAGGGAATACTCCTATCGCCCTTTTAGCTCTTTGCAGGGAAGTGGCGTAACCAGGATTAGTGGCATTGATTGCAGTTGGGTCGTACATCTCCCACTGTTGAATTCCACGCCTACTGAGAATTGCGGCAGCATGATTGATTTCATCCTCTGTAGCGCTGACGATAACTACATAATCCCCTTGATTGACTCGCTCATTGTAGAAGCGAGCGCGAGCATCTGGTAGACCCAATCTTATGGCGTCAAAGCGATCGCTTACATTTACGCCTGTAAAGGGTTCCCGTTGGAAAGAGTCTCGATGAATCAAAGAGATTTGGCCTAAAGGGAATCCTGCTGATCGCAAATCGCTAATTGCAGCTTCGGCATCATTTCTATTTTGGAAATAACCGATAGCGTGTTTGGTTAAACCAATACCCCTATTGGCGGGAACTGGAGTAGTCGAGGTGACATAATCTGTGTCTGTTGTCCGATTTGTCGTATTCGGTTGATCATAAGTTGCAAAGTCTTCGATTCCCCGACGTTCGAGAATTGCTTGTGCTCTGGCAATTTCCGCATCGCTGCCATCAATGATTACTAAATAGTGTCCGCGCTCTACTCGTTCGTTGTAAGCTCTGGCTCGCTCTTCGGGAATTCCCAAACCAATCAATCCCCCAGCCAAACTACCAGCCACTGCACCAATACCAGCTCCTGCTAAAGTTGTAGCGAGGGCGGTTGCAGTTGCGCCTGCAAGCATGATTGGACCTATTCCAGGAATTGCTAAAGCCCCAAGACCGACTAATAAACCAGTTAATCCGCCTAAAGTACCACCTGAGAGTGCTCCTACTGTAGCACCGTCATCAGATTTATTGCCAACCCGTTCCCGTACTTCAGCGCCAGCAATGTCATCTGTGCTATCTGAGTTCTGTGCAATTACAGACACTCTATCCATCGGAAAATTGGAATCTCTTAATTCATGTAGTGCGTCTTCAACATCCCGACGACTAGAAAATACACCAACACCACGTCTATTGCTATTCACACCTACAACCATCGTTAATTCCTCCAACAAAAATTACTTATTCTCAAGAATACTTATTACCAAAGAAGAATTCAGGAGTCAGGAGCCTGGAGTCAGAATGACTCAGTAGGGACTGGTGGATGAATAATGGTCTAGAGCAAGCGAATTTATTCGTGGAGAAATATA
>CAZZXJ010000399.1:0-6312 GCA_964657905.1 uncultured Stigonema sp. | reverse complement strand
AATTTATAATTTATAATTCCGCGTTCGCCCGCGAGCGTTGCCGAATGCGAGTGAGTGTCCATTAGGACAAGGCTAGCGGTACTAGTAGCAAAACTTATACAGAATGCAACTAACCCATATAAAGTGCAAGACTAAAAGCAGAAACTGTGATGATAACAGGAACGATAGTACTGAACTCAAGTTTCCGTGTTTTGTACATTTCTAGACAAGACATAGGAACAAGCAGGGGCCATAAGATAGTTGTTATAAAAAACATGACAAAAGATAAAAATTTATCTTCTGGAGAAGAACTGGGATGGCGGTGGCAGAATATTAACCAAGTACTAAAGAAGTAGCAGGCTATTAGCAGGTAAGTAACAACCAAAAGCAATTCAAACTTGTTCACTGTCAGTACTCCTTAAGCTATCTAAGTTCAGGGAAAATTACCTGGATTCATTTATAACAAATATTCATTGGCGTTAGTTAGAGGTTTAAAAAACTAGTATCATATTTTAAACCTAATGCCAACGATTAATTCTAATAAATATAGATGTTAATATAAGTGCTAAGACAGATAAATCAGTACTAACACCTAAATTTAACTAACAATAAGCAAACTAAAAATTCTACTATCTACTCGTGCCTATCTCGCTCTTAGTATCGTCTCAAGTGTAAATTATCTCCCAAGAAATTGTGTAGATTGCTGTATATTGTCACTTGAATTGAACTAACTATTTACTACTGTATATTTTGGCTTGATTTGCTAGTACCGGGTCACTTACACTAATACGGAAAAAAATAAAGTATAAATTATTTGCTTTAATGACTGCTAATAGCAGGTCCCGCTTTAAGGCATAGAACACGGTGTATAGGATTTTCCTCCGATGCTCTAGCCAGTCAACACGGTTCGGATCAGCAGGGGGCAGCAGAGGCGGCAGGGGAAGAAAAAACACCCCCTGCGATCAGATTGCTTGCTGGACAAATAACTTTCCGCCACACGTACCCTATGGTGACGTCAGTCGCCGTCATATCATGTCCGGTAAATCACTTATAATTCCCAGAACATCCCACCCCACCCTGCCAAAGCTGTGCTTTGTCTCCCCGGACCGCATGCGGGGAGGGGTAGGGGTGGGGTGCTTTTATTATAAGTAATTAAGCGGACATGATATCAGAGAGGGCGCGAGCCTTCCCCGAAGTTCCCATGGTCGGGATGGTGGTGGTTTTGGATGAATCCCCATCAGGAATTGAAATATCTAGCAATTTTCTTAATCTTGGGAACCATCCTGAGGAAACAGGTAGGCGATCGCTGCGCCACCAAATAGAGTTAATAAACTAACTAAAAATGCAGCTAAGAAGACAGTTGACATATTCATAATTATGTGGAGGTATTTTTACCAGAAACGTGTTACTGATATTCAACGTCTACCAGTATCAATTAAAAAACTATTATTTGGGATATTTTCAAGCTACCAACTGGATGTGACGCGATTGTGATCGGGTTGTGTCAATTACTTGTAGGGAAGCTAACGGAACTTAAGCTAAAGGCAGAAAAAAACGAAACGTGCTACCACTACCTTGCGCACTTTCGACTTCAATCTGTCCACCTTGCAGTTCAACCAAACGGCGCGAGATAGTTAAACCAATGCCAGTTCCTCCCGAATGGCGAGCTCTTGATTTGTCAGATCGCCAGAAGCGCTCAAACACGTGAGGTAAATCTTCTACCGCAATACCCATACCTGTATCAATAACTGCAATCCAGAGCTTACTGAACTCAGCCCAAACACGGATGGTGATCGATCCTTTGACGGTATAACGCATTGCATTGCCTACCAAGTTGACTAGCACCTGTTCTGTACGATCAATATCCGCCAACACGGGTGGGAGTTGTGGTGAACACTCTAATCGTAGAACTGGACCATCTTCTAGCAGTTGGTCGGCAAACCTCTGCACTAATGACTCTAACAAGGGACGCAAATGAACTTTCTGTGTATTGATCGGCAGATAACCTGCTTCTGCTTTGGAGAGTTCTTGCAAATCATTGACCAACCGCTCTAAGCGTTTAGTTTCTTTTGCGAGCTGCTGATAAATCTCAGGCGACGGTTCAATTTCCCCATCAGCCAGTTCTTCTAAGTAACCGCGCACAACTGTTAAAGGTGTCCGTAATTCATGAGTCATATCTCCAATCAATTCCCGCCGCCGTGCTTCCACCCCTTCTAAAGAAGCTGCCATACTGTTGAAACTGACACCCAGCCGATTCAGTTCTGGAATATCACTTTTAGGTAGTCGCGCATTGAGTTCACCAGCTGCAAACTTTTGAGTAATTTGCTCCATCTCGATCAACTGATGTACTATGCGCACTGACACCCAGTAACTTAACCCTCCCGCAGCCGTGGCACCTACTAAGACTGACCAGAAAGTGCTTCGCCTCCAAGCCGTTTCAAATCCTTCAACCAAGTCAGCACGGACATCAATTAAATCCAACCCTTCATTTTCTAGTCGTTGCAAGTGCAAAATAAAAAAGCGGGGAGAAGAAATTTTGCTGATGGTGACAAGACTTATTACCCCCACTATCATTACCACAAGGTGAGAGAAAAATAGGCGCGATGCCAAAGACCAAGACCTAGTCCAACGCCAGTTCATCTTCATGGTGTTCACGCAACAGCTGGGTCTTCAAACTTGTAACCGACTCCAACAACAGTTTTTACAAAAGTGGGATTAGCAGGGTCAGGCTCAATTTTTTTCCGCAACCGCGCTACATGAGTATCCACCACCCGCTCATCACCAAAAAAGTTATCGCCCCAAAGTTTGTCGATTAGCTGGGTGCGGTTCCAAACTCGACCAGGATTGCTAACAAAAGTGCTTAACAAGTTAAATTCTAGGGTTGTTAACTCCAGGATTTCTGCTTGGTGAGAATTTAGCTGGCGGCTGATAGTCCGCTGCTCTAAATCTACTATAAAATGTTGAGTACGATAGATCTGATGTTGTCCCCCTTGGCGAAGGCTACGCCGCAGTAGAGCTCGTACCCGAGCAACCAATTCTCTGGGGCTGAAAGGTTTGACCATATAATCATCAGCACCAGTAGACAAGCCAATAACGCGATCAATTTCCTCGCCCTTAGCCGTAAGCATCAAAATATAGGGATCTTTTGCACCTGGTTTTTGACGAATTCTGGCACAAACTTCCAGTCCATCTAATCCAGGAATCATTAAGTCTAGGATAATTAAATCTGGTTGTTGCTCCTGAAACATCTGTAAGGTACGCACACCATCACCACTAATGCGACAGGAAAATCCTTCTTTTTCTAGAGTAAGTTGGATTAACTGAGCTATTTCAGCTTCATCCTCAACGATTAAAATATCCATTTTAATTAGGAGCGATTGACCAAAAGAGGAGGGAATACAAGAATTAAAAATTAAAAATTAAAAAAAATTAATTTTGCATTTTTAATTTTTAATTGATTTGTCCTCCCTGGATCTTTACAGGCTAGTGTTGGATAGTGGTCGGTAGCTATAGCCTGGATGAGAATCCTTTTGAATGTGTTGTTTTATAGTATCCAGGTCAATGAAGTAGTCAGCAACATCAATCAAGCTGTCGCTGGTCATTGAGCGCACACTGAGGACTTCAACCCGAACTCCTTTGTAAGTCACAGCATTAACAGCGTAGGTGAGATCTCCATTCCCACTGACTAAGACCGCAGTATCATAGTAGGGAGCTAGGTTGATCATATCTACAGAGATTTCTACATCCAGATTTGCTTTTTTGGAACCATCTGGAAGCTGGACTAAATCTTTGGTAACGACACGATAGCCATTTCGACGCATCCAGAGCAGAAAACCCTGTTGTTTTTCATTGCTGCGATCAACTCCAGTGTAGAAGAAAGCACGCAACAGCCTCCCACTATCAGTTAAATAGCAAAGCAGTTTGGCGTAGTCAATTTCAATTCCGAGTTGCAAAGCTGCATAAAATAGGTTTGCGCCATCAATAAAAATAGCAACTCGTCCGCGATTTAAGTGATTGAAGATGTATCTCGACACCGAAGGATCTGGTGTCTTCGTGTCTTCATTCTCGATCTGAGAGTTTATCTGGCGTTCACCTTGCCAATGGGGTTGTGGCTTAAGTAATTTATATTTATCTGTCTGTTGGGGAAAAATAGTCATTGATACCTCTGTATTTTAAATGGGAAAAGACTTTTGGCTAAATTGGCAATTGATAATTTGTGCTGGGTTGTAACCGTGGCAGGAAATGGTATTTTGTTACTAGGCGCAAATAAACTCAACTCCTCAATGGCTTTCCAGGTTCTAAGTACAAGTTTCAAAGGTTGTAGACTTTTGGTGCTTTGGACTGTTGACGCTGCATATGTGCCAGCTTTCGCCCGAAAGCTGTGTACTATCAAGTAGTGCTTGGAGTGAGCTATCAACACACAATTTTATTGTAACTAAGCTACCATTCATTACTATGCAGCATAGTTTAGCTGCTTAAAGTTAATGGTTGACATTACAATAAACAACCAAAATGCAAAGGCTGCAGGTTGAATGTTTAATAGCTCCGATGTATATTTTTACATCATCACCGCACAAATTGGCAATACAACTCCAATATTTAAAGGTAATTTTGCCTAATTGTTTGCCGTAATTTTAGTTTTTGTTTTAAAAGCCTGCGTACGCAGGTTGACCGTCCTGGCTTCTGTTCCCAAAGGCAATTTTTTCCCAAGTCCCACTCAATCATCTCAGAGGTGACATAAGAAAAAAGTCATGCTAGGATGTAGTACTTTTGATCGATGCCCAGAACGTTGGATTTGGTGCTTTTTGACCATACTCAAAAAGAGTGCAGATTCTTATGATTATGGCAGTTCCGTTAGTCATACAAGCAACAAGCCCACATCTCGGTCTTTTGCTGGCGCAGGTACTCCCATCACCAGGACATGGTCATGTATGGTGAGAAGTTAAGGTATTCAAATCTACATACAACCAAGAGACAAATGAATCATGGTTTTAAAAACCCCATTGGCATGGCTACAACTAGTCCGAAACAAAGTATATTCTCTTGTAGCCATAGCTGGCATCGCTTTTATTGTAATTTTGATATTTATGCAACTTGGTTTCCTAGATGCTCTTTATTCAAGTGCTACCCAGGTACATCAAAGCCTCAAAGGAGATTTATTTTTAGTTAGTTCTCAATATAAATCTTTGACTACAAGTCAAAGCTTTTCTCGGACTCGCTTGAACCAAGTCTTGGGGTTTAATGGTGTCAATTCAGTCAATCCAATAAATTTAGCATTTGCTAAATTTAAAAATACTGTAAATGGTCAGAAATACTTAATATACGTCATCAGTTTCGATCCAGACAAGCTTGCCATAAATATCCCAGAAGTTGAGCAAAATATAGATAAAATAAAAATTCATGATGTCGTACTTTTTGACCGGAATTCTCGAGCAGAATTTGGAGACGTTGCTGAGAAATTTGAGCAGGGATATACTAATCAAATAATTGAAATTTCTGCCGTTAATTCATTAACTGGATACAGAGTTAAGATTGGTGGCTTATTCAGCTTAAGTTCTTCCTTTGGCATAGATGGCTATTTAATTGTCAGTGACTCAACTTTCCTCAGAATATTTCCCAACAGCCGTCCTGCAGAAATGACAGATGTAGGTACAATCATCCTCAAACCTGGTGTATCTCAGCAAAAAATTCTGCAAGAGTTGCAAGCAAACTTACCTGATGACGTCATGATTTTTACACGTCAAGGCTTTATCGATTTTGAGAAACAATATTGGAAAAACAAAACACCTATTGGGTTTATACTTAATATCATGTTATCAATAGCTTCGATTGTTGGTGTAGTCATAGTCTATCAAATTCTTTACAGTAATATTTCCAGCCAACTGGTCGCCTACGGCACTTTGAACGCCATAGGTTATACAAGTAACTATTTATTTAATGTGATCTTTCAACAAGCTTTAATCTTATCATTTTTAGGTTATATACTGGGATTTACTATTTCTTTATGTTTATATGATTTGGCAATGCAAGTCACTAAATTGCCAATAAAAATGTCTGTAAATAATGCTTTTTTTGTCTTAGCGTCAACAACTTTAATGTGTATGACTTCTGGAATACTGGCTATTAACCAACTCCGCTCCACAGAACCAGCAGATATTTTCTAGTATTCTTTCCTAATCTCCCCCTTGATGAACCAACCGGATGGCATTAATAGATAGAAAAGGTGAAGCTGTCTCAGAACTTCTGATACACCACCCCTGTACGGTACACCTGCCTGTACAGGCTATAAAAACTTACAACTAGTACCGCTTGGCGGAATTAAAAATTAAAAAT
>CAZZXJ010000398.1:0-6340 GCA_964657905.1 uncultured Stigonema sp. | reverse complement strand
TAATTAAGTTAGTGCCTCAGCACCACCCACAACCTCTAAGATTTCTTGAGTAATTGCAGCTTGCCGCGCTTTATTGTAAGACAGCGTCAGGTTGCTAATCATTTCAGCGGCGTTTTCGCTGGCGTTGCTCATGGCTGTCATCCGCGCCGCTAGTTCACTAGCAGCGGATTCTTGCAGCGCCCGCAATAGCTGGTTACTCAGATACAAAGGTAGTAGGGAATCAAGAATCTGCACTGGGTCTTGCTCGAAAATCATGTCGCGGGGTAAAGCGCGGACTTGGGTAGTCACTTTCTCCCGTTCTACTTGAAACTGACCACCACGAGTTGTGAGGCGGAAAATTTCGTCATCTGGTGTTTCTAGACCTTGAGGATCAAGAGGAAGTAGGGTTTGCACCACGGGGCGGGAACTGACCAAGGAGACGAATTTGGTGTACACCAACTCAATGCGGTCTACGCTTTCCGACAGAAACAAAGAAAGTAGTTGGTCAGCAATGTTAGTGGCTTCCGCTGCGGTGGGAATTTGCTCTAAGCCAGTGTAAGTACCATCAATAGGCTGGTTGCGGCGTTGGAAGTACTGGATGGCTTTACGTCCCACCAGCACGAATTTGTAATCTACACCTTCTGCCTTGAGTTCCTTGGCGCGATTCTCGGCACGCTTAATAACGTAATTGTTGTAGCCGCCACACAAACCCCGATCGCCTGAAATTACCAGCAATCCTACTGTTCGGACTTCCCGCTTTTTCAGCAAGGGTAGGTCTGCATCTTCAAACCGCAGACGGGTTTGCAAACCGTACAGCACTTGTGCTAAGCGGTCTGCAAAGGGGCGAGTGGATAGCACCTGTTCTTGGGCGCGACGAACTCTAGCAGCTGCCACCAGCCGCATAGCTTCCGTGATTTTTTTAGTATTTTTGACTGACTGAATGCGATCGCGTATGAATTTGAGATTAGCCATATTGTTTCACAAGAATTTAGAAGTCAGAAGTCAGGAGTCAGAAGTCAGGAGGGAGCAAAATTCTGACTCCTGACTCCTGACTCCTGTGTTACACTGTTGCCTTAAAGGTCTTCTTGTATTCGTTAATTCCTTCCTTCAAGGCAGCTTCTTCTTCGTCACCTAGTGCTTTTTTCGATTGTACTGATTCAGTGTACTGAGGTTTGCTGGTTTTCAAGTAATCCCGCAGTCCTTGAGCAAAAGTAGTGACTTTATCTGTTGGAATGTCATCTAAGTAACCATTAAGACCAGCATAGAGAATAGCTACCTGCTCATACACCGATAGGGGTGAATTTTGAGGTTGCTTGAGGAGTTCCCGCAAGCGCTGACCCCGTGCCAACTGGTCTTGAGTAGCTTTATCCAGGTCAGAGGCAAATTGTGCGAAGGCTTGCAAGTCGTCAAACTGTGCCAGTTCCAGCTTTAACTTACCTGCAACTTTTTTCATTGCCTTGGTTTGAGCAGCAGAACCCACTCGCGACACGGAAATACCGGGGTTCACAGCCGGACGGACACCAGAGTTGAACAGGTCGGAAGACAGGAATATCTGACCGTCAGTAATCGAAATCACGTTGGTGGGGATGTAAGCAGACACGTCACCTGCTTGAGTTTCGATAATCGGCAGAGCTGTCATGCTACCTTTACCAAGTTCATCACTCAGCTTAGCTGCCCGTTCCAACAAGCGGGAGTGGATATAGAACACATCTCCTGGATAAGCTTCCCGTCCGGGGGGACGACGCAGCAGCAGGGACATTTGCCGATAAGCCTGAGCCTGCTTGGAGAGGTCATCATAGATTACCAGGGTAGCTTTGCCTTTGTACATAAAGTACTCAGCTATTGTTGCCCCAGTGTAAGGAGCCAAGTATTGCAAGGTAGCTGGTTCACTGGCGCTAGCTGCGACGACTACTGTGTAGTCCATTGCGCCCTTATCCTGCAATGTCTGCACGACGCTTGCCACAGTGGAAGCTTTTTGTCCAATGGCAACGTAGACGCAGATCACATCTTCTTGTTTTTGGTTGATGATCGTGTCAATGGCGATCGCTGTTTTCCCAGTTTGGCGATCGCCAATAATCAACTCCCGCTGACCCCGACCGACGGGAATCATCGCGTCGATGGCTGTGATGCCCGTTTGCATTGGTTCGTGTACAGAGCGACGCGCCACAATACCTGGTGCTGGAGATTCAAGTAAACGGGTTTCTGTAGTCTTGATTTCTCCTTTACCATCAATTGGACGACCTAGAGCATCCACAACTCGTCCAACCATGGCTTCTCCCACCGGCACCTGAGCAATTCTGCCGGTGGCGGTGACTGTACTACCTTCTTGAATGGCAAGACCTTCACCCATTAGCACCGCACCCACGTTATCTTCTTCCAAGTTCTGGGCGATGCCAATTGTGCCGTCTTCAAATTCTAATAGCTCGCTTGCCATGACCTTATCTAGACCATAGATGCGGGCAATACCGTCACCCACTTGTAGAATGGTACCAACGTTCTTGACTTTGACTTGGTCGTCGTATTGCTCAATTTGCTGCTGAATAATGTTGCTGATTTCGTCAGGTCTAATGCTAATTGCCATGTGATTTACTCTTAAAACTCAAAACTTTACTAAAAATTTGGCAATGAGGAATTGTTAATTGCTAATGGCTAATTACTAATTGTCAATTGTTACCATTAGCCATTAGCCATTCCCCAGTTATTTAGGGACTAGTTAAGCGCAAGGATAGGCGGCGCAGCTGACCCTTTAAACTGGCGTCAATGACTTGAGAGCCAACTTTAATGATCACACCACCAATTATCTCGCGGTCAATCTTGGCGTCTAGCTCTACAGATCGAGCATTGGTCATTGCTATGACCTTTTCTGTGACTGCTTGCTGTTGCGCTTCTGAGAGGGGAACAGCAGAAATGACTTCCGCTAATACAGTTTGATTCAGTTCCCGCAAAAGCGCCAGATACTGCTGGCAAATTTTTTCCAGCAATAAAATGCGCCGTCTATCTACCAGCAGCATCAAAAAATTGCGGAAGTAGGTGTTAGCGCTTTCACCTAGTATTTGGTTGATGACTGCCTTTTTGCTCTCAGCCTGAATAAAGGGGTTGCCAAGAAAGTTCTGCAGCTGCTCGCTCCCAGAGATGAGGTTAAGCAAGGCACGCGCATCTTCGCCGAACTGAAGAGTCAGGTTTTTTGATTGTGCTACCGACATCAACGCCTTTGCGTATGGTTGGGCTATTCCGGCTGTTGCTATATCACTTTTCATCAGCTTTCTCCCAGTAGCGCTATGCTGCGGTCAACTAATGCATGCTGAGCATCGTCGGCAATTCCAGTCCGCAGATCCGACTCGACTTTTTGCAATGCCATAGCGACTACCTGTTGCCGCAGTTGACTGATTGCTCGCTCCCTTTGTGTATTTAAATCCTGATCGGCTGTTTGTTTCAAGCGTTGCACATCTTCCGCTGCCCGTGCCAAAATTGCTTCTTGAGCCACATGGGCGTTTTCTTCAGCAGCTTTGCGGATTCGTTGTGCCTCTGCTTGTGCTTGGGTCAACTTCTGCTGCACCTCAGAGAGGGCGCTCGCCGCCTCCCTTGTTCGCTCTTCTGCTTTGAGAATCTCAGTTTCAATCTTTGAGCGTCGATCCTTGAGGATGTTGATTAAAAATTTCCGCCCAAAGTAAATCAGTCCGCCAGTCAGAATCGCCAGGTTAATGATATTGGTTTGGAAAATGTCTAGGTTTAGACCGAAACCACCTTCCGATTCTGCTTCTGCCACAGCTGCCGTGGCTAGTAATAAAATAGTCCCCATTATACCCATCTATAACCGCACTGCTCCCTTGCCTATAAGTTGAATTTTCCCCAAGGGAAAAAAGTGCCACTTTTGACACTCAATTAAGCGCTCACCGCATCAACGCTCCTCTGGGCGTATGCTCTTTGCCACATGTGTTCTATCTAACTAAAGTTGGTTCCAATAGTTTTTCTAGAATCTGCTTGCTGAGGGCATCCACCTGTTGCTCTAAGGAACGTAAAGCCTCTTGCTTTTGTTGTTCTATTTCTTGAGCCACTTGTTCTCGTTGAGCCTGAGCTTCCTGTTGTGCCAGAGCGATTTTCTCAGCAGTAATTTTCTGAGCTTCAGCTTGAGCTTGTGCCACAATCGCTTGAGATTGTCTCCTCGCTTCTGCTAGCTGCTGCTCATATTCGTTGGTCAATCGCTCAGCTTTAGCCAAGCGTTCACGAGCCTCAAGGTTATTCGTGCGGATATAATTATCCCGATCGTCCAATGCCTTTGTTAGTGGCTTATAGAAAATTACATTTAACACACTTGCCAACAGCAAGAACTGCAATGCCATCAAGGGCAAGGTAGTATCGAAATCAAACATTTCTCTCCTCTTTGGCTAGAACAGCAGGTTTTATGACAAGCAAAATTGTCCCACCTTTCATAATTTTCAAGACCTCATAGCCATTCTCCGTCACCTATAGAGACGTGAACCATCACGTCTCCAGACTCACGAAAAGTTTAAGGTTTTAAGCAAAGGGGTTAGCAAACAGCAGTACCAGGGCAATCACCAGACCATAAATAGTTAGGGATTCCATGAAAGCCAAGGTCAACAATAGAGTAGCGCGAATTTTTCCTTCTGCTTCCGGCTGACGGGCAATTCCTTCTACTGCTTGACCAGCAGCATTTCCTTGTCCAATACCAGGACCAATTGCAGCTAAACCAATTGCCAAAGCGGCAGCGAGAACTGAAGCAGCAGAAACTAATGGATCCATCTTGATTTTCCTTACTTTGAGTACAAAACGAACGATTTTAGATTTTGAACCGGATACCAAAATCCGGGCTGTCAAAATCTTAGATTACATCAACTTAGGGCTTTAAGAAGGTTAATGCCCATCATGCTCTTCATCACCATGCCCCTCTAATGCCTCATGAATGTATGCTGCTGCTAAGGTAGCAAAAACCAGGGCTTGAATGGCACTGGTAAACAAACCCAAAGCCATCACAGGTAGAGGCACGAACAGAGGAACCAACAGAACTAGCACTGCTACCACTAATTCATCCGCCAAAATGTTGCCAAATAGACGGAAGCTTAGGGAGAGGGGCTTTGTGAAATCTTCTAGAATTGCGATCGGTAATAGAATCGGTGTCGGTTCTATATACTTTTTAAAGTACCCCAAACCACGCTTGCTAAAACCTGCGTAAAAGTAAGCTAAAGAAGTCAACAACGCCAGTGCTACTGTCGTATTGATGTCATTAGTCGGAGCAGCCAACTCACCTGACGGCAGCTTAAGTACCTTCCAGGGAACTAGCGCTCCCGACCAATTTGATACGAAGATAAACAGAAACAAGGTGCCGATAAACGGTACCCAAGGACGGTACTCTTTCTCACCAATCTGGCTTTTCGTCAGATCTCGAATAAATTCCAGGGCATATTCCATCAAATTTTGTATACCACTGGGAATTCTCTGGATGTTTCGAGTAGCAGCTAATGATGCCCCTACTAGAATGGCAATCACAATCCAAGAGGTGAGAAAGACCTGACCATGCAATTTTAGATTACCCAATTGCCAGTAGAAGTGATGACCTACTTCCAATTCGGCAAGGAAAGTAGAATTGAAACCGTTCAGAAAATTCAGCATTTTCTTGACCTATCGATCATTTCTCCAATCTTAACTGGAGAACAGAAGCCAGGAGCGCGGTATAGATTTTTGGGAGAGTTTCCAGTATGAATTTTCTTCCACTAAGGAAAACTCCTATCCTGCCGCAAAATTCGTGTTTAGCCTTTTAAGGTTGTCAGAGCTTTAGCTATTCAAAAGATCTAAATGCCTCCCTGACTACATAGATGATGAGCGTTGCTTTGTATGTGAGAAATCCCAAAAATATGGGCAATATTTGCAGTTGATTCCACCGAGATGCCAGTAAAATTAACACTACTAATAAAGCAAACCGATTTTTACTCAGTCTTAGGTTTTCTCTGCTTAAACGCTCAACATCTTTTGCCAACATCCTCAAGTAAATCACACTCGTACATGCCCCAAGCAGATAATTTAGAGCAATGTTTAGGGAATACGAAATCCATACAGAGATAAAAATAATCCCTGTCAAAACAAGTGTGATTAGTATAAACTCCCTAGAGAGTTGATAGAACTCTTGCAGAGAGTTTGCTGGTTTTGGGTCCTCAAAACCAGATTGAGTATCTTGTCGTGTTGTGGGTCTGGGATCAATTGATTCTTCTGACAAGCTCACGGGACTCAAAACCAGTACAGGTAATTGTGTTGACTGCTCATCCAGCCAGCTGAATCATATCATGAGCGGGTAACATTACTTTAGGAAAAAACAATTAACTTATCGTCATTGGTCATTGGTCATTGG